>JAFSVJ010000089.1 GCA_017445025.1 Abditibacteriota bacterium
ATTGACTGCTGCTATTACATCAGCTTTATCCATGAAGGGTTTAGCTAAGTATCAGTCTTACGACTCAATTGACTCTGCTCCCGAAGAGAAGGAGAGAGGTGTTACCATTAACATCTACCACGCAGAGTATGAAACAGAAAAGAGACACTACGCTCACGTAGACTGTCCGGGCCACGCCGACTATATTAAGAACATGATTACCGGTGCAGCTCAGATGGACGGAACCATCCTTGTAGTATCTGCTGCTGACGGTCCTATGCCTCAGACAAGAGAACACATTCTTTTGGCAAAGCAGGTAAACGTTCCTAAGATCGTTGTATTCTTAAACAAAGCTGATATGGTTGATGACCCTGAACTTCTTGACCTTGTTGAAATGGAAGTTAGAGAATTACTTGACAAGTATGACTTTGACGGTGACAATACTCCTGTTATTCGCGGTTCAGCTCTTAAAGCTCTTCAAGCTATTGACGCCGGTGCAGGTGTTGACTCTCCCGATCTTAAGTGTATATGGGATTTGATGGATGCTGTTGACACATACATTGAAACACCTGAAAGAGAAATCGATAAGCCTTTCTTAATGCCTATAGAAGACATTTTCACCATTACAGGTCGTGGAACCGTTGCTACAGGTAGAGTAGAAAGAGGAACATTAAAGCTTAACTCTCCTGTTGAAATCATTGGTATCAGAGAGACACAAAGCACAGTAGTTACCGGTATTGAAATGTTCAGACAGTTAATGGACGAATGTCAAGCCGGTGATAACGTAGGTTTACTTTTGAGAGGTATCGGTAGAACAGATATTGAAAGAGGACAGGTTATTTGTATTCCTAAGTCTGTATCTCCTCACTCAAAGTTTGAAGCTGAGATCTATGTTTTGACAAAAGAAGAAGGTGGACGACACACTCCGTTCTTCACAGGTTACAGACCTCAGTTCTACTTTAGAACCACTGACATTACAGGAAAGCTTGACCTTCCTGATGGTGTAGAAATGGTTATGCCCGGTGACCACATCACAATTTCCGCTGAACTTATCCACTCCATAGCTATGGAAGAAGGACTTCAGTTCGCTATCCGTGAAGGTGGTAGAACCGTAGGTGCCGGTAGAGTTACCAAGATAATCGAATAATATTTCCCAATCAGCCCAACTAAGTTTGGGCTGAGGGTGTTATTTATATTTGGAGAAATATATGCCAAAGAACAAAGTTCGAATTAAATTAAAAGGCTTTGATGCCAAGATAGTAGATGAAAGTGTAAAGAAGATAGTTGAAGCCTGTAAAGCAGTAGGTGCCGAAAAGAACGTTTCCGGTCCTATAATGCTTCCCACAGAAAAGGATATTTACTGTGTTCAGAGATGTACAACCATCGACAAAGAGTCTATGGAACACTTTGAAACCAGAACTCACAAGAGACTTATTGATATAAATAATCCTAATCAAAAAATTATCGAAGCACTTACAAAATTAGATCTGCCCAGTGGAGTAGATATTCAAATTAAAGCGTAGAGGTCATAAATGATCAAGGGTATAATAGGTAAAAAGCTTGGAATGACCCAAGTTTACGATCGATTTGGTGATCTTATTGCCGTTACCGTTGTTGAAGCGGGTCCTTGTGTTGTTACACAAATAAAGACACAGGAAAAAGACGGTTATGAAGCACTTCAAATCGCTTTTGGTGACGTTAAAGAAAAGAATGTCACTATGCCTTTGAAAGGTCATTTCGCAAAGGCTAACGCTCCTTTAAAGAGAGTTATTAAAGAAGTGAAAGTTGACGATATAACTGAATATCAGTTAGGTCAAGAGATAAAAGCAGATGTTTTTGCAGCCGGGGATGCTGTAAAGGTGACAGGTATCAGCAAAGGTAAAGGTTTTGCCGGTGCTATGAAGAGATGGCACTTCCACGGTGGAGAAGCCACTCACGGATCCATGTTCCACAGAAAGCCCGCTTCCGGTGGTGCTACAGATGCTGCAAGAACATTTAAGGGTGTTAGAAGACCCGGACACATGGGTAATAAACAAATCACCCAAAGAGGATTAAGTGTATTTCGTGTAGACGCTTTCAGAAACATTATTTTGATAGCAGGTTCCATTCCCGGACCTAATGGCGGAATCGTGACAATAACTAAGCAATTACCCGGAGGTTAATAATGGCTAAAGCTAATTTACTTAATATGGCCGGACAACCTGCCGGCGAAATTGAATTGAAAGCTGAAGTGTTTGAGGTAGAACCTAACTTAGGCCTTATGCATCAAGTGGTTATAGCTGAAGAAGCTAACTACAGACAGGGAACTCACCAAACAAAAACAAAGGGTGAAGTTCGCGGTGGTGGTGCAAAACCTTTTAGACAAAAGGGAACAGGTCGAGCTCGTCAAGGTGCCAACAACAACCCTCACCAATATCATGGTGGTGTTGTATTTGGTCCTCACCCACGAAGTTATGAACAAAAGACACCCGTTAAGATGAGAAGAGGTGCTTTAAGAAGTGCTCTCTCAGCAAGATTTGCGGAAGGAGATATTATTTTTATAGACCAAATTAAAATGGATGATATTTCCACAAAGAGTTTTGCCGCATTCTTGAAAGCCGTAGGTGCCGACACAAAGGCTCTTGTGGTTATAGAAGGTGTTGACGATATAGTATGGAAATCAGCCAGAAATATCGATAAATTAGAAGTTAGAATAGCTCCCTGTGTAAGCACAAGAGATATTCTCAACGTTAAAAAAGTAGTTATGGCCGGTGCTGCGGTCGCAAAACTTGAGGAGGTTCTTGCAAAATGAAAAGTGTTTATGATGTAATAGTTCGTCCTCTCATCACTGAAAAGTGTATGGATTTAACAGCTGATGCCAAGTATACATTTGAAGTAGCAATGGATGCAAACAAGATTGAAATTGCTGACGCTATTGAAAAGATATACAATGTGAAAGTTGACAAGGTAAATACCCTTGTTATAAAAGGCAAAAAGAGAAGCGGCACTGATAGAAGAGGTAAAGGCAAGAGAGTTACCGGTATGACCTCTGCTTGGAAAAAGGCCTATGTTACTCTTAAATCCGGTAATAAAATTGACATTTATGAAGGAGCTTAATCACTGATTAAGAGAGAAATATGGCATTAAAGAAATATAAACCAACCACTCCCGCTCGAAGATACTACTCAGTATCCAGCTTTGCCGAAATCACAAAGACAAAGCCTGAAAAGTCTCTTTTAAGACCAAAAAAGAGTAAAGCAGGAAGAAATAATTATGGTAGAATTACTGTTCGCCACCAAGGTGTTGGTGTTAAGCAACAGTATAGAATTATAGACTTTAAGAGAAATAAGTTTGGTGTTCCCGGAAAGGTTGCTTCTATTGAATACGACCCTAACAGAAATGCAAGAATAGCTCTTATTAACTATGTAGATGGTGAAAAGAGATATATTCTTTGGCCTATGGATCTTAAAGTTGGTGACACTATTGTTTCCGGCGAAAGAGTTGACCCAAGAACAGGAAACTGTATGCAACTTGTAAACATTCCTTTGGGAACTCTTATCCACAACATTGAGCTTAAGCCGGGAAAGGGCGGACAGATTGTTCGTTCTGCCGGAAACTCAGCTCAGGTTATGGCAAAGGAAGGCAATTATGTTACTTTGAGACTGCCCTCCGGTGAAATGAGAAACGTTTTAGGTGTTTGCTATGCAACCATAGGAAGACTTGGAAACGAAGACCACGCCAACATTAGTGTGGGTAAAGCCGGTAGAAGCAGATGGATGGGTATAAGACCTACGGTTCGTGGTGTTGTTATGAACCCCAACGACCACCCACATGGTGGTGGTGAAGGTAAGTCTCCTGTAGGACGAAAGACACCTATGGATAAGTGGGGCAACCCGGCTCACGGTCATAAGACAAGAAAGCCAAAGAAGGCTTCTAACAAGTTAATTGTTCGAAGAAGAAACGCTAAGTAAGGAGAGTATAAGGATTTGGCAAGATCATTAAAGAAGGGTCCTTATGCAGACCCTAAATTACTTAAGAAAATTGATGCTATGAATGCTTCCGGAAAGAAGCAAGCTATCAAGACCTGGTCCAGAAGAAGCACCATTTTCCCCTCAATGATCGGACACACCATAGCCGTTCACGATGGCAGAAAGCACATTGCTATTTTCATTCAAGAGAACATGGTTGGACATAAGTTAGGCGAATTTGCTTTGACAAGAACCTTTAGAGGTCACGTTAAGAGCGAAAAGTCTTCCAAATAATTTTGCTTCGCAAATTTAAGTCTGAAAAATCAGAATATACCACCCTCTGAAAGGGGGTGGGTGTTAAATCTAACAGAAAAACATTAATTTAACCCGGCTCTGCCGGAATAGGAGGAATCAATAGTTGGAAAAATTAGCTATTGCAAAAGCACGAAATGTGCGAACCTCGCCACGTAAAGCCCGTTTAGTCATTGACGTTATCCGCGGCAAGAGAGTAGACGAAGCATTGGCTATGCTTAAATTCACCCCGAATAAAGCAGCCCGTTTGATTGAAAAAGTGGTTCAATCTGCGGCAGCTAATGCAGAGAATAATCACAATATGGATGCAAAGAACCTTAAGATTGCTCTCGCTATGGTTGATGGTGGCCCACTTATGAAGAGACTCCGCTATGCCCCACAGGGTAGAGGCTACAGAATGTTAAAGAGACTTAGCCATATTACAATAGGAGTTGAAGAATGCGAGCCAAAGGTAAAGAAGGCTCCGGTAAAGAAAAATGTTAAGAAGGCAGCTCCTGCCCCTAAGGCAGAAGAACCTAAAGAAGCAGAAGGAGGAGAAAACTAATGGGACAAAAAGTTAACCCTATAGGTTTGAGAGTTGGTATCATTAGAGATTGGGAATCAAAATGGTATGCCAATCCTAAAGACTTTGCTCCTCTGCTTTATGAAGATTACCTTATCAGAAAAACTATTAAGGAATTGCCTATTTACAAAGAACCCAGATATGTAGAAAAGAAAGTTGACGGTGAAGTTGTAAACGATCCTAAGACAGGCAAGCCTATTAAAGTTAAGGTAAAAGAAATATTAAACGCTAAGGATATTGTTACATTATCAAGCGCAAATATCGCTTCCATATTAATAGAGAGACCTGCAAAGAACAAGATTAAGGTGACTATCAATGCCGCAAAACCCGGTATTATTATCGGTAAGGGTGGAGCAGGTATTGAGCACGTTCGTCAGGCTGTAGAAAAGGTAGCTTCCAAGAATAAAGTTGCTAAGGAAAAACTTAATATTAACGTTAATGTTTTGGAAGTAAAACCTGCCGAAAAGAATGCTCAAATCGTTGCCGAATCTATTCAAGCTCAAATTGAGAAACGTGTTTCTTTCAAGAGAGCTATGAAGCAGGCAGTTAAGAACGCTATGAGAGCCGGTGCCAAGGGTATTAAGGTTAGAACCAGTGGACGTCTTGGTGGTGCTGAAATGGCAAGAGTAGAGAAAGAGAACGCCGGTAAGGTGCCTCTACATACATTAAGAGCTGATATTGACTATGGTTTTGCAGAAGCATGGACTCAGTATGGTCATATTGGTGTTAAGGTATGGATTTACAATGGCGATGTTACCAAGGGTAGAAGAAAGGTTCAAACCACCGACAAGGCCACCTTTATAAAATCAAAGAGAAGCGGTAAAGGTCCGAGAAAGAGTGGTGCTCCTAAGGGTGAAAATACTCGCCAAAGAAGAAATAACAACAAGGGGGACAAAGCATAATGTTAATGCCTAAAAGAACTAAGTATAGGAAACAACAACGTGGGTCCCGCAAAGGTATTGCTACTAAGGGTAATACAGTTCAATTTGGTGAATACGGACTTCAAGCACTTGAAGCTGCTTGGATTAGTGCCAACCAAATAGAAGCCGCCAGAGTTGCAATTACAAGATACAACAAGAGAGGCGGAAAGGTTTGGATTAGAATTTTCCCTGACAAGCCCATTACCAAGAAACCGGCCGAAGTTAGAATGGGTAAGGGTAAAGGTGCTCCCGAAGGATGGGTAGCTGTTGTAAAACCCGGAAGAATGATGTTTGAAGTAGGCGGAGTTTCTTACGAAGCCGCTAAGGAAAGTATGAGATTAGCTTCTCACAAGCTTTCTATTAAGACAAAATTTGTAGCAAAAGAAACAAAAGCTGAGGAAACAAAGGAGGAATCAAGTGAAGACTAAAGAGTTTGTAAACAAGGTTCAGTCCGCAAGCGACCAAGAGCTTTTGGATATGTTGGATCAAGAGAAGGCCGGTCTTTTTAATTTAAGACAGAGAAGGGCCATGAGACAACTTGACAATCCTCATGCAATAGATATTGCAAGAAAGAATATTGCTCGAATTCTAACAGAAATCAGAGCCAGAGAACTTAAAGGTTAGGTGATATGGAAAGAGGAAGAAGAAAAGTCAGGACCGGTAAGGTTGTAAGTGACAAAATGGATAAGACAGTTACTGTTTCCACAACAGAACTTGTTAAGCATCCTCTCTACGGTCGTTTCGTAAAGAAAACAGCTAAGTTCGCTGCTCACGATGAAAAGAATGAATGCGGATACGGCGACACCGTAGAAATTATGGAAACAAGACCTCTCTCAAAGAACAAGAGATGGAGAGTTTCCCGTATTATAGAAAAGGCCAAGTAATTTAGATTATTTGACGAATTAGGGTCAAGGCCCTTCAGGATGGTAGGAGGGAGTATCCTTTCTCCCTTACTAAGCTCCTGAAAAAGAGAAAAGGAGAATTTTTTAATGGTACAGATTTATACCAGAGTAAAGGCTGCCGATAACAGCGGTGCCAAGGAAATTTTGGTAATCAGAGTTTTAAAGGGTTCAAACACAAGATATGCAGGTATCGGTGATATAGTGGTTGGTGCTGTAAAGAGTGCTACCCCCGGTGCTAATGTTAAAAAATCAGAAGTGGTTAAGGCTGTAATAGTGAGAACCAAGAGAGATATTCGTCGTCCTGACGGATCTGTTTTGAGATTTGATGAGAATGCAGCTGTTGTTGTTAATAACAACTTAGAACCGAGAGGAACCAGAATTTTTGGTCCCGTAGCAAGAGAGCTTAGAGATGCAGGCTTTATGAGAATAATTTCTCTTGCACCTGAGGTATTGTAATCGAAAGGTTTTCAATACTTCCAAAACGTAATGGAGAATAAGTTATGAAAAAATTTAAGCCGGCCTTTGAAGGCAAGTTAAGACTTAAGAAAGGTGATGAGGTTGTAGTTCTTTCCGGTAAGGATAAGGGAAAGAAAGGCAAAATCATTGCAGTTTTCCCAAGTGAGGGTAAAGTTCGTGTTGACGGTATCAACATGGTTAAGAAGCACCAAAAGAGCAGAGGTGCCACCACAACCCGTGGAATGATCAATCAGCAAACCGGTATTATAGATTTTCCTGCAGCATTAGATGCAAGTAAAGTAATGTTGGTTTGCCCCAAGTGCGGTAAGTTCACTCGTATCGCCCATGATAATACAGCAGAAGGCATAGTGCGAAAGTGCAGAAAATGCAATGCTGTGATTGATTAAGGAGTAAGTGATGGCAAGATTAAAAGATATATATACAAATGAAGTTGCAGGTGCTTTGAAAGAGCAATTTCAATATAAGAATGTAATGCAAATCCCCAAGATTACCAAGATAGTTGTTAGTATGGGTCTCGGTGCCGCTATAGCCGATAGCAAGATATTAGACGGTGCTGTAAACGATTTGCAAAGAATTACGGGACAGAAGCCTGTTATAACCAAGGCTACCAAATCAATCTCCAACTTTAAGTTGAGAGAGGGTTACAAAGTAGGTGCTAAGGTGACTTTAAGAGGAGCTATAATGTATGAATTTTTAGACAGATTACTCAATATAGCCCTTCCGAGAGTTAGAGACTTCCAAGGTGTGCCTGAAGAGTCCTTTGACGGTAGAGGTAATTTCTCTATGGGTTTAAAGGAACAGTTGGTATTCCCTGAAATTGCATATGACCAAATCGATAAGATTAGGGGTATGAATATCTGTATTTGCACCAGTGCAAACACAGATGAAGAGGGAAGAGAACTCCTCCGCAAAATGGGCATGCCCTTCGCAAAGAAGAATTAATTATTAAAGAGCCTTTTGGCTCTTTTTTTTGTAAACTAAAAATCCCAACTCCCTCGAAAATCTCTAAATTTTTATTTACGAAAAATCTTCCTTCCCTAATTTCCAAATTTATTGGTGACGCAAATTTGCCTTTGCTCCCAATTTCTTTATAATTGTGACTTTTATAAATAAAAACCCCAATTCTTTTGAAATTGGGGCAAATCCACCGGCTCGCTACTGCTCGCCTAATTTTAGCTTACCAGAAAAATTTGTCATTATGTCCAGTCGATTTTTCTATAAAAATTTGATATTTTCGGTCCTTTGTGATTTTTATTTATTTTTATTTTTATACTAAAATGTGGTATAATAAATATGGTATTTATATTATAAATTATTCCTTTTTGGAGATATATATATGTTTGCAAAGTTAGATGAAGTTGAAGCTCGTTTCATAGATTTAGAAAAAAAGCTTGCGGATCCGGAAGAAATGAAAGATATGAAAGAGTATCAACAAATAGCAAAAAATCACGCTGATTTAAGTGAGATAGTCAATAAATACAGAGAATATAAAGGTATTGTGGCTTCTATCAAGGACACGGAAGAAATGCTAAGTGCCGAGTCTGATCCGGAAATGAAGGAAATGTGTCAAGAGGAGCTGAAAGATTTAAAAGCTAAGGTTCCTGTTTATGAAGAAGAATTGAAATTGATGCTCTTGCCAAAGGACCCCAATGACAGAAAGAACGTTATGGTGGAAATCAGAGCCGGCACAGGTGGTGACGAGGCTGCTATTTTTGCCGGGGACTTGCTCCGAATGTATACTCGTTATGCTGAAAGACAACATTGGAAAACTGACCTTATATCTGCAGAAGCCATAGGGGTTGGGGGATTTAAAAACATTGTCCTTTCCATAAAGGGAAAAGGAGTTTACTCAAGGCTAAAATTTGAAGGCGGAGTTCACAGAGTTCAAAGAGTTCCGGCAACTGAGTCCGGAGGACGAATTCATACCAGTGCGGCTACGGTTTCCGTAATGCCTGAGGCTGATGAAGTGGGTGTGGAACTCAATATGGATGATATTGAAATAGATACCTATCGTTCAGCCGGTGCAGGTGGGCAGAACGTTCAGAAAAACGAAACTGCCATACGATTAACTCACAAGCCTACAGGCTTGGTAGTCACCTGTCAAGATGAAAGAAGTCAGTTGCAAAACAAAGAAAGAGCTTTGCAGATTTTAAGAAACAGACTCTATGAGTTAGAGCTTCAAAAACAAAAAAGTGAAATAGATGCAGAGCGTAAGAATATGGTAGGCTCAGGGGACAGAAGTGAAAAGAGCAGAACTTACAATTACCCCCAAAACAGAATTACGGATCACAGAATAGATTTTACTTCCTACAATCTCCCTCAGTTTATGGACGGAGATATTGATGAAATGTTGGATCGTCTTGCTGCTTTTGAACAAGCTGAAAAACTAAAATCAACCATTTAATGACTATTACTAAAGCTTTAAAATATAAAAATATAGATTGGACAGAGGCACAGATTTTATTATCTCATGTTTTAAATAAAGAGAAACTTTTTCTTTTAACACATGGGGATTATTCCTTAACAGAATCAGAAGAAAAAGGATATATTGATTGTGTGGAAAAGAGATTAGAGGGAGTGCCTATTGCCTATATTACTCACAAAAGAGAGTTTTATGGCAGAGATTTTTATATTAACGAAAATGTTCTCATACCAAGACCTGAAACGGAATTAATCATTGATGTGGTAAAATCTCTTTCTTTGCCAAATAATTCTAAGGTTTTGGATCTTTGCACAGGTTCCGGGATTATTCCCATAACATTAATGCAAGAGATAGATAATATTGAAGTTATTGGGGCAGATATAAGTCTTAAAGCTTTGGAAGTGGCAAGAATTAACGCTCAAAAATATGGGAATAATATTATTTTTATAGAAAGTGATATGTTTGAGGATGTGCCTAAAGAAAAATATAAAGTCATAACAGCCAATCCACCCTATATTCCTACCCATGACAGTAATAGTTTAGATGAAGATGTTAAGCGAGAGCCTTCTCTTGCTCTTTATGGTGGAGCTGACGGTCTTTATTTTTATAGGATTATTTTAGGTAAGGGAAAGGAATATCTGCAAGAAAAAGGTTTTATGGTTTTGGAAATAGGTTATAATCAAAAAGATCAAATAGAAACTCTTGCTTGTGAGAATGGTTATAAAGTTGTTTTTTTTAAGGATTTACAGGGATTTGATAGGGTGGCACTTTTATGCCTAAATATATAGATATAAGAAATGCTTCGGATAATGCCAAAGTTTTAATTGCCAAAGAAGTTGCCAAGGACATAAAAGAGGGAAAAATAGTGGTTTTCCCTACTGAAACGGTTTACGGCCTTGCTTCTTCTATGGATGAGAGCAGTGTCAATAGGATATTTGAAATTAAAGGCAGAGATAAAAGTAAACCATTGCCGATAATGATAGGAAATGTTAAAGATATAAATGTGGTGGCAGATAAAATTCCACAGATTTTTTATGAACTCTCAAATAAATATATGCCGGGCCCTTTGACTGTTGTGGTAAAGAAAAAAGATTGGGTTTCTAATATTATAACCGGTGGACGGGATACAGTGGGTGTGCGAATGCCTGACCATATTTTTGCTTTGAATTTAATAAGATTTGTAGGGGCTCCCATTATTGCTACCAGTGCAAATTTAAGTGGAAACCCATCACCAAAAGATTTTATCTCTGCACAAAAAGATATGATTAATAAGGCAGATGTATTTGTGGATGGTGGAGAGTGTATAGGTGGCACTCCAAGCACAATTGTAGACCTGTCAAAAGAAAAACCCACAGTCTTGCGTCAAGGCTCTATTGATTTAAGTGAATATATAAAATGAAAGTTGTATCTCAAAAAGAATTAAAAACAATAGTGGATAATGTCAAAATTCAAGGTAAAAAAATAGTTTTTACCAATGGTTGTTTTGATATTTTTCATGTAGGACATTTAAGGTATTTACAAGAAGCCAAAAAGCTTGGTGATATTCTTGTGGTTGCTGTTAACAGTGATCTGTCTGTCAAATCTCTTAAAGGGCCTACTCGTCCAATAAATAATGAGGCTGATCGTATGGAACTTTTGGCAGGCCTTGAGTGTGTGGATTATGTCACAATGTTTGAGGAAACCACAGCTATAAATATTGTGAATTTTATAAAACCTGATATATATGTGAAAGGTGGAGATATAAAGATGGGTAAGTTTGCCGAATATGATACAATTATATCTTATGGCGGACGAGTTGAAATTATCCCACTTTCAGTCACACAGTCAAGAGATTATTCCACCACTAATATTATAAATAAATCCAAAGGTGCAAAATGATAAAAGTTAAAGACGGAATGACAATTGTTTTTATAGGCGATTCTATAACAGATTGGTATAGAGATATGCAGAATCCCTTAGGGCATGGGTTTGCATTAATGGTGTCTGCTCTTTTAGGAGCCAAGCATCCCGATATGACATTTAATTTTGTAAATACGGGAGTTGGCAGAAGTAAAACAGGAGATATTTTAGGGCGTTGGAAATACGATTGTTTGAGGCATAATCCCGATGTTGTGATTTTCCTTGCGGGAGTAAACGATTGTTTGGAACCTTTGTTTGTAGATGAAGATAAATTTCCTCCAAGTTTAGTTAAAGACAATATGTGTAAAATGTTAGATACGGTTAAGGATAAGGAAATAATTCTTTTGGAGCCTTTTCTTAATGTAAACATAGGTAAATTTGCCAATCCTTGGGGACTTTCAAAAGAATGGATTGATGAAAATCTAAAGCCTATTCAAGAGGTTGTCAGAGAGGTTGCAAAAAAATATAATACCTATTTTATTCCCTTAAGTGAGATTTTTGAAGATTTGTGTAAATACGGTCCTGATAAGTGGACTGCTGAAGGTTGTCACCCAACAGAGATAGGTCATGGAGTTATAACCAATAAAATTTTGGAATTATTTGATTAAGAGGTTGTTATGATAGAACTAAAAGAAGGAATGACAATATTATTTCAAGGAGATTCTATTACGGATGCGGGAAGATTTGACGATCCGCGAGGTTACGGTTGCGGTTTTGTGGCATTTTTGTGGGCTTATGTCAATGCTTTTTATCCACAACTGAAACTTAATTTTATTAATAAAGGTATCAGCGGAGAGTTGTCCGAAGATATGTTAAAGCGTTGGGATACAGATGTTATAGAACAAAAGCCGGATGTTCTTGTTTTTATGGCAGGAGTAAATGATATGTGGCGTCGTTATGACGGTGCTGACAAAATAACCACAGCAGAGCAGTTTGAAGATAATATGAGAGCCTGTATTGAAAAAACAAAAAAGGCAGGAGTGGATAAGATAATATTGCTTGAACCTTATTTGACCATAAATACACCTGAGGTTAAGGTATGGCTTGAAGAAGATTTGTGTTTCAAGCAAGAAGTAGTTAAAAAATTGGCAAAGGAATATGAATGCGAATTTGTTCCCTTGCAAAAGATATTTGACGAAGCTTGTGAACTTAGAGAACCTGCAATTTGGACCAACGAAGGTGTTCACCCAATATGGCCCGGCTGCGGACTCATAGGTAAAAGCGTTCTTAAAGTCTTTGGACTGTAAAATAAAGGCTCCTCGTGGGAGCCATTATTTATATTATAATTTATGACATACAATTCACAGTAAAAATAGTTTTAAAGAATGGAAAAAAACAAGCTACTCTTTGAATGATTCCCGGGATTATATAAACCAAGATACCGAGCCGACACACGAACAATTAAAAGAAAAGTTTCCTAATGACACCTTTTTTGAATAATTAAACATTTTCTTAAGATACGAAACTATCTTTCGTGTCTTTTTTATTATTGGTAAATAATTGATTTATAATATACTTTTATGGTATAATAAATATAGATTAATAAAATGAGGATGAATTTGAAAAGAGTATTATTTTTAATTTTTTCGTTGTTCATTTTTTGTTTGATTTTAGGTTGTAAGCCGGCAGAAATTGATAATGACAACACTGAAAAAGGCGTTGCCACAAGCAATCAAAAATCTAAATATATAATCAAATTTGAAAATGTCAAGGTAGATGACCACTTTGATCACAATCGTCTGTGGGCAGAGGATTTTGAAGGGAATGTTATAAAAGAAGACATTGAGGCAGATATTCCTCGTCCCATTAAAAACATTTACCAAAGAGATTTTGACGGAGACGGTCATGATGACCTGCTTATAGCTACAGAGCCTTATGAAAATGGTTTGTTTTTTGATTTTGGGGTCTTTACATTGGATAAAAACTTTAATGCTACAGAAGTTTTTTATGGTGACGGAAGTATATCACACTGTGATTATTGGTTTTTGACTGATGATAACAAACTTATTCACATGAACAGTATCAGAAATTATGAAAATGAAGACAATGCTGTTTATAAAAGCAGATATACCTGTGCCCTTTACACTCCTAAAAAAGAGAAAGGAGAACTTGTCTTTGAATCAGGTAAAGTTATTAAAACTAAATACGAATTGGATAATCTAAAGGAAATAAGGGACGCCTTGGGCATTCCGGAAAATGCTATTGTAATATCAAATATCACTGTGGAATAAATGAAAAATGCATAATGCACAATGCACAATGCACAATTATAATGCAAGATGCAAAATAATTGTGGGACTGCGTCCCACTATGGTTGGCGGGCTCTAAGTTTCTATGTAGCTCTATAAAATTTAAGACGCCGGTAAATGTGTCCCCCTATTTTTCGCAAGAAAAATGGGGGGTGGCAGTCCGAAGGACTGACGGGGGGATGGAATTAGGAGCGTAGCGACCGTGGGGGGCCGTCTCAATGAACCCCCTTTAGTTCATTCCCAAAAAGTTGAAGCATCTGCGAAAACTTTTTGGGAAAGGGTTTTAGGGGTGAAATTTAAGATTTTTGACTAGA
>JAFSVJ010000090.1 GCA_017445025.1 Abditibacteriota bacterium
TTTCACAGTGACAGTCTTTTAATAAATGTAGTGGAAGCGGATATAACCTTATCAAATTTATCCGATGCTTTGGAAACAGTATCTCCCGGTTTTGTTTTGGGTTTAAATAAGTCTAATGCCATATCCTTTGCTCTTAATAATGTAAACAGTGATTATGAAGGTTATAAAGCAGTCCTTCAAGTTCCTAACAATATAGAACTTTATACAGATGATACTTTAACAACAACAGCTCAAAGAAATTATATAATAGGAACAGATACATTACCGACTACATTATATATGAAAGGTATTTCCGGCACAAGCGGAACTTTATCATATTTGTTTAATAACCCAAGCAATAATCTTATCCATAAGGACAGTGTTCTTATAAATGTTATTTATTGTGATCTTGCAGTTGACAGTAATAATGACGGAACCATAAACCAAACACTAAACGGAAATGATGACTTAATAGAAGAAACAACTCCCGGAATGTATATGCCAAGTAATACAGATGATGATAATGCGAATGGCGTGTATGATTATCTTGATGACATATCAACTGTTATGGGTGATTCTGACCTTAAAGAATTACGATTACAAGCATATATATTCGGTTATTATATGGGGGGAACAAACCCATATACTGGCTATTATGTGAAACTGACATATTCAAATAATTTAAAGCTTTATGGTTCAAGAAGTAAGAAAACCGCAAGTTATAATAACGGAATAACAACATATACAGATACTTATGTTCCGAGTAATACTACATGGACTGTGGGAACAGATACACCACCAAACATTTTATATATTGAAGGTTTATCTGACGGATTGGGATATATTGAATATGCTGTATATAATACCAATGATGCGGAAATATATAAAGATACAGTTCTTATAACAGTAGAACCTATTATTGATATGGTAGAATTTCTAACACCAAGCTTAAATCAATCTGTGGGTGGAGTTATACCTGTCCGAATAAAAAGAACTCAGCGATATAGTAATGCTATAGGTAAATTAATAGTTAAAGAAACTAATTCACATATAAATGATTCTGATCACCCCACTGTGGATTGGGTTGATATGCCGACAAACGAATATGGTTCTTATGTTATAGAAAGCATAACACAAAACCCAACAGACAGAACCACAGAAATAATTTACAGATACAAATGGAATACTTTAACAACTCCAATGCCACAGGGTTATTACACAGATAAACAAACACATAACGGTGAACATACAATAAGATATGAATTAACAGATGGTTTACTGCAAAAACCTCCGGCAGTTCAAATTGTAAACCTTAACAATCTTACAATATCTACCGATAGTGACATACTTGTTTGGAAAGGCTTAGATAAAAATAATAATCCTATAGTGACACCTACCATAAATTTAACAGTCAGTGATAATGATACAAATGACCCTTATGATGTGATTGTGACTATTTACCACACCGGAGCTGAAAACTCCGGAACAACAAACTACAACGGACAAAGCCAGTGGACACCGGTGAAAACTATTTCGCTTTATCATGTAACAGGACCAACTCAAACCATACATTGGAATGGGGATGTTGAATCCGGAGTTCTTTCTCAAAATGCATATTCACATAAAAAATATAATACAGAAAGAGAACGATTAAAAACAGATTTAAATCCTTATCCGACAGTTCCGGCTCCGACAAAAGCAGAACCTTGGACATATACCTATGACATTACTGTGACGCAAACAGACACGGAAACTTATACTTTCCCAAATGAACAAAACTCTACAGCATGGGCATATCCTGATACAGCTTGGCTAAGAAGCAAATATTTAACAATTCAAAGAGCCAAAGACGAAAATAATAATTATATTTATGATTCTGAATTTAAAGAATATAATGACAATGGAACAACACAAGACAATGCACAAATAGACCCTATAACAGGTGAATTAGAGGATTTTAGATTAGATGATCAATATATTTATTATGTAAAAGCTTTTGCTCTAAAAGATACTTATGTGCAACCTGCAAAGACCGGTTATCTTTTAATGTATGATAATGACTTTAATGTGACGACAGTTAGCAGCAGTTTATCTGAACAGTGTTTGATTCATAATAGTAATGATTTAAAAGTTGCTTCAACTTCTGGATTAAGTCATAAATTTGAAGTAGCCATTCCTCATGATGATAAACAATATGCAGGAAGTTATAAATTCCCATTGATTTTAGAAGATAATCACCAAAATAAATATAGAAATCATTTATCAAAAAAAGCTAATAATCTTGACTATGAAAATACTAATAATTCTTTATTTATATATGGTTATTGGGAACCCCCTGATCTACATGGATTTAGTTATAATCCAAGACCTTTGGCAAACAGAACATACGAATTATTACATCAACATGGTTTTGGTGGTTGGAAAGCAGACGATGGTAGTCCTACAAACTTTCATGGTGGAGCAAGTGGATTAACCTTTGATATTAATACTTTTGAAGTTTTACATACGTTAAATACATTATGTCCTGATTGTTCATCACCTAATGCTTCTCCACCAATAAATAAACATGCTAATAAAATATGGATTTATTATGGACATGGGGTTAATTTTTCTGAACATACTGAAAAGGATTTACAAGAAGCAAGAAAATTTTATTTTGAATCTCATATAAACACAAACGATTATAAATATTTATATTTGAATGGAAGTGTTTCAAGATTACATAAATTTGATTCTAATAATAATCCTATAGATCTTGATATTCAGCCGGGAGATTTATCTAATATGTCTTTTGCTTATATATTTGGTTGTAATACCGGAAAAAGCTATTGTCTTGCAGATACTTTAGTTAGTTATTTTGGAGTAAAAGCTTCTCTTGGCTTTAAATATCCTGTTTTTGCAGCTGATAAATTTGATTGTTTTGATTATCATTTTTGGCTAAATATTACTATGCATAAATCATTGCAAGATGCTCTTAACGCTGCTATTGACTCTGCAAATGATTTATATAATAAAGATATATATTATAAACTTTATGACGAAAATGATAATGAATATTATTATTTATCAATATTTGAACCGGTATTATATGGTGATAAAAGTCAAAAATTATATTAAGAGGTAATTAAAATGAAAAGAATTATACAATTATTAATTTTATTAATCTTATCAACGGTTGTTTATTCACAACAATTAACAAATGAACAAGTAATTCAAATGGTTAAGGATTATGAGAATAATCAAAATCTATCAAATTTAACAGTTAGTTATATGAATGGATATGAATCTAATCCGGGATTTTATCAGGTATGTTTAACAAATTATAGTATTAATCTCAGTAAAACCTGGTTTGTGTATGATAATATTGGAGTAACCACTTACATAAATAATCCGGAAATATATATGGGTAATGACTTAGTTAATAATGATTATTCTGAAGGGAATGTTAATTATACAAAAGAACAATGTAAAACCATAGGCTTAAATTATTTAAACAATAAAAATATTTCATTAATCGGATGTGTCAATGAACCTATTGTTAGTTGGGAAAACAATGGTTGTTATAAATTTGCTTTTTATAAATTAATTGATGCTGATTTGGATTTACGATATATTTCTGTTGTTATTTGTGTTAATGCTTTTACAGGAAATATTGCAAGGTGCAAAAAATCATTAAAACCCATCTTTACCATAGTAAACAGACCAAGTTTGACCATTCCTCAAGTTATTCAAATTGTCCAGCAGAATTTTGATAATATTCAAAGTAATCAAATAAAAATAAGTAACTATTATATAAATAATACAAATGATTCTATATACAGAGATGCTCATGTTGGAGATTTAGGTGTTGCGGAAATAGACGCTTACACTCATGAAATAGTTAAATTTAATGTATACGGAGGTGCTACTATTAATTCAAATAATCCTTCATTTAATAAATTAAAAATAACACCAGCAAAAAGTAGTAATGGCATAAAAATTTTAACAAAAGAAGATATTGAAAATATGGGTGTAGAAAATAGTAGTATTAATCTCATATTATATAATACAGAAAATCCTAAAGAAATTAAATACACAAAATTATCTAATAATTATAAAATTAATAAAGATGATAAAGGCATAGCACGAATGGAAGTAAACGGTAATAAGTTTATATTCCGAAACGGTTCATACTGGTGTTTTATCAACAATAAAACCTACAATATGGGTGGAAATTGTATAATAGAGAACGGCAAACTCAAACTTCCGGAAGAGTTTTATAAAAAAGTTCAAGATAAGGATTACCAATTTTTCAAAAAGTAAGATATGTTTATTTATAATAACATAGGCAGGAGTTTCCTGCCTTTTTTATATATCTTTATTATTTTTTACCTTCTCTTGTTTTCAAACAGTTTATCTTTATGATATGATATTTATGTTCTTAAACTTGATTTTTCTATAAAAAAATGGTATAATATATTAGGTGTAATGTTATGAGTGATAATCCTTATAAACCCGGTTATAAAAAAAAACGAGATGAAAAAGATATTAAATCCCTTAAAAGTGATATGAATTTTCTTTCGGGGGGACTTAATATTTTGGTTTGTTTTCTTCTCTGCGGGGGTATAGGATACTTTATTGATAAAAGGTATGGAACCGAAGTTTGGACCGAGAGAGGGGCAATATTTGGTTTGATTGTAGGGATTTACTATTTTGTGAAACTCATAATCGATGCCTTTAAGAATAAATAATATGATAAGAATTAAGAATGTAATTAAAGTTTCTGTATATGTGACTGTCCTATCCGCCATAATATTTTTGTTTATACCTATGTTTGGGTATCTTTTCTCTTTGGGTATTATTATTGGCGGTTTGGTAGCTTTATTTGACTTTTGGTTAATTATAGGAACTGTGGGAAATCTGAAAAAGTCTATGGAAGACTCTTCTGTTATGCTTAGGTTCGGTCTTCTCTTTGTGGCTAAAACGATTTTTCTTTTACTTTTATTGGCTGCCATAGTTTTTGTTTTGGCAAGAATAGGGCAAATTATTACTTTTGGCTTTTTGGCCGGGCTGTTTGTAATTCCTTTATCTATTTTTATAACAGCTTTTTCAAAACCGAAAGAAGATGAAATTGTTATTCCGAAATCAACGGATGATGATATAGAATTGGAGAAGTAAATGGATGGTGGAGCAAAGCTTCCCGAATATCAATCTTGGTTAGCTTTTTTATATAAACTTGGAGTTCCGGAATGGATTCCCGACACATGCCTTTTATTTGTCTTTGTAGTATTGTGTCTGTGTATTTTTGCTATCTTTGCGGGCAGAAACCTTTCTCTGCGACAACCGGGTAAATTACAAATATTTGTGGAATGGATGGTTCAAAGCCTTTCAGATTTTGTGGAAAGTATATGTCCTTCCGAGAAAAAGATTTTAACCCCTGTTTTAAGTGCTTTGTTCCTATTTATCTTATGTTCAAATTATATAGGAAACATTCCCGGTTTTATATCTCCCACCAAAAGCCCCTTAACCACAGGAACCTTGGCGGTTATGGCTTTTATCTTTATTCAATTTATGGGATTTTACAGACAAGGATTTAAATATTTAATGCATTTTGTGGGGGAACCTGTATGGCTTTTCCCAATTAATATACCTATTCATATTATGGGTGAGGTTGCCAAACCTATTTCTCTTTGTTGTCGTCTTTACGGAAATATCTACGGAGAGGAAATGGTGGTGACAGTTTTAATATTTTTGGCAATAGGAGTTTTGAAAGCTCCTTGGCTTCCCTTGCAATTGCCTTTGCAATTTTTGGGACTTTTAACCGGATTCATTCAAGCATTTGTATTTACATTGCTTGTGGGAATATATGTCAGTATGGCAGTTAGTCATGAATAATCATTACGGAGGATTACAATGAGTGTATTGGTAGCAATTGCTTTTGCAATTGGATTTGGCCTTCCCATTGCAGCTTTTGGCTGTGGTATCGGACAGGGCCTGGCTGTTAAGGGTGCTATGGAAAGTATGGCAAGACAACCTGAACTTGCTTCTAAAATTCAGTCAGCTATGATTATAGGTTTGGCTTTGATCGAATCTTTGACTATTTACGCTTTCGTTATAGCTTTGATTTTACTCTTTATGGGTATTCCTTGGGCCAAATCAGTTATTCTTGCACAATAAGGTTTCAAAAATATTTGAAACGGAAGGAAAAAATGAAATATTTAATTTCTCTTTATCTGCTACTTATGAGTTGTGCCGTTTTTGCGGAAGGAGAAGAGGAAATTGCTCCTATATGGCAACAGGGCACTGTCATTGTCATTCAAGTCATAAGTATTCTTATCTTAATATTTGTTCTTTATAAGTTTCTCTTTATTCCCATAATGGAAAGTATAGAAACCAGACAAAAACAAATTGCCGACGCTTACACAGAAGCCGAAGATTCAAAAAAAGAATACGAAGACAAAAAGGCTGAATTTGAGAATATGATTAAGCTGGCAGATGAGGAAGTAGCGGAAAAGCTCAAACAAGCTCTTAAGGATGCCAACGCTATTAAAGACAGAAAAATAGAAGAAGCAAACCTTGAGATTAAAAGAAAAACCGAGCTTGCCGAAAATAATATAATGAATGAAAAAGAAAAAGCATTATCAGAGCTTAAGGAACAAACAGGTGCCTTGGGTGTTCAAATTGCTTCTAAAATATTAAACGAAGAATTGACTCCCCAAAAGCACGAAAGCCTTATCAATAATTTTATAAAGGATTTGGATAATGAGGCTTAATTCCTTAGCTCGAAGATATGCTCAAGCCATATTTAACTCTGCCAAAGATCACAACTTAACGGATGTGATTATGACAGACTTGTCTCTGGTGGAGAGAGTATCAAAAGAGAATAATGATTTTCTTAAAATTTTGTCTTCTCCCGTCGTATTAAAGGAGAAGAAAAAAGCAATAATTAAAGACCTGTTTGAAGGAAAAATCAATGACTTGACATTGGATTTTATAATGCTTGTCATTGATAAGGACAGGGAATATGTGCTTTTGATAATAAAAGACGAATTTGAGAAACTCCATAACGAAGCCAATTCCTTATCAACTTTAATAGTAGAAAGTGTTTTAGAGCTTAATGAAGCTCAGGTTTCCGAGATAAAATCTATTATGGAAAGAAAACTTTCTAAAAAATTTACTGTGGAAACAAGAATAAATCCGGAGCTTATAGGCGGAGTTAGATTGCTCTTTGACGACAATGTTATTGACGGATCCGTTAAAGAGAAACTTTCTCAAATTGAAGAAGCACTTATAAAATAGTGAATAATTTCCCAAATCACAAATCACAAAATTGTGGTGCTACGCACCACTTATGTTAGTGGGCTCTAAATTTTAAGGCTGGCTATGGTTGATTGACTTCACCCTCTTTCTCATCCCAAAAAGTGTCGTAAACTCCACTTTTAGGGAACCCTGAGAATTGAACTGAAATTTGCACACAGTTGCAAATTTCCTTTCAAGGACCCACTCCCAAAAAATCAAAGATTTTTCGGGAACCCTTGGGTCACCCACCCGCCCGGGTTGTATTTTTGATTTGCATGGGACTGCAAATCAAAAAGAGAGGATTAGCACATACTCAAACTTTTCAGATTCGCAATTTTCCTTTCAAGGACCCATTCGAGCCATAAATTGTGTATTAATTTTGTAATTTGGAAGAGTAGCCCTTAACTTTAAGGTTGGAGGGTGAATTTGGAGTTTTAAGATGGCTAATGTAAATATTACTCCCGATGAAGTTGCATCTGTTTTGCAAAGTAATCTGGAAAATTATAAAGAAACCATAACCAAGTCATCTACCGGTGTGGTTCTGCAAGTGACTGACGGTATTGCAAGAATTTATGGATTGCAAGACGCCATGATGAGTGAGCTTGTAGAGTTCCCCAACGGTGTGGAAGGTATGATACTTAACCTTGAAGAAGATAATGTGGGTGTTATCATTATGGGTGACGCCAACGGTATCAGTGAAGGTGACGAGGTTAAAAGAACCGGCAGAATTATTGACGTTCCCGTAGGCGAAGCTATGCTTGGCAGAGTTGTCAATGCCTTAGGTGAGCCTGTGGACGGAAAAGGCCCCATTATTACAGATAAAAGAAGAAATATTGAAGTAAAAGCCCCCGGTGTTGTTGAGCGTCAGCCTGTGCGTGAAGCTCTTCTCACGGGAATAAAAGCTATTGACTCTATGATTCCTATAGGTCGTGGTCAGAGAGAACTTATCATTGGGGACCGACAGACGGGAAAGACTGCCATAGCCATTGATACCATCTTGAGACAAAAAGATCAAGATGTGGTTTGTATTTATGTTGCTATCGGTCAAAAACTTTCCACTGTGGCTTCTATTGTAAACACTCTTGAAAAGTATGATGCTCTCAAATATTCTATAGTTATTTCCGCTTCTGCCTCTGAGGTTGCACCACTTCAATATATTGCTCCTTATGCAGGTTGTGCTATGGGTGAATATTTCAGAGATAACAAAAAGCATGCTCTTATTATTTACGATGACCTTTCCAAGCACGCTGTAGCTTATCGTGAAGTGTCACTGTTGCTCAGAAGACCCCCGGGAAGAGAAGCTTATCCCGGTGATATTTTCTATCTTCACTCAAGATTATTGGAGAGAGCCGCTAAGCTTTCAAACGAGCTTGGTGGAGGTTCTTTGACAGCCTTGCCTATTATTGAAACACAGGCAGGTGATATTTCCGCATATATTCCTACCAATATTATTTCCATTACCGACGGACAGATTTTCCTTGAAACAGATCTGTTCTACTCCGGTGTTCGTCCCGCCATTAACATAGGTCAATCCGTATCCCGTGTTGGTTCTTCCGCTCAAAAGAAAGCTATGAAGAAAGTAACCGGTGCTTTGAAAATTGACTTGGCAAGATATTGGGATATTCAAGGATTTGCTCAATTCTCTTCCGATCTTGATCAGGCAACAGCCAATCAGCTTAACCGTGGTAAGAGAATTGTGGGAATATTAAATCAAGGTCAATATCACCCATATACCTTGGCAAACGAGTGTTTTATTATATATTCCGTTACCAATGGTTTTTTGGATGATGTGCCTGAAACAGAGTGTCTCGTTTTTGAAGAACAGCTCTTTGAGTTTATGGCAAACAAATATCCGGACTTGGTGGAAGGTATAGAAAAGACCGGTGAGATAAAGGATTTTGATTATCTTAACAAGGCTGTGACTGAGTTTAAGTCTCAGTTTAAGGCATAAGAACGAAAATATTAAAAAATAATTTTAGAAAATATAGTTAATAAACAATGACTAATACCAAAGAATTAAAAAAGAGACTGAAGTCTATACAGGGCATTGAAAATATCACTCAAGCCATGAAAATGGTTGCCACAGCAAGAGTGAAAAAGTTTCAAGCCCTCGCATTGGACGGAGCTCCATATTCGGAATTTTTACAGAAACTTATAGGTGATTTGGCAGTTAATTCTACCGATGTTTTGTCACCTCTGTTTAAAAAGAGCGATACCAACAACAAAGCTCTCTATATTGTTATGGGGGCTGATGGAGGAATGTGTGGTTCTTTTAACAATTCCGTTATGAACAAAGCTATGGAAAGAATTAAAAGAAGACTTTCCGAAGGTCACAAAGTAAAGGTCATTTGTGTTGGAAAAAAGTGTAAACAATTCTTTGATGCTCTTGCAAAGAGAGAGAAGAATTTAGAAATAGTAGATTATTATATCGAATATGGTGCAAATATTCACGAAGAAAAAATATATGCACTGGCAACAAAGGCAAGGGATATGTTCTTATCCGGTAAAGTGGATGTGGTTCGTTTGGTTTACGCAAAGTATAAAAATGCCATGAGTCAAATACCTATTGTGGTAAATTACTTGCCTATTGATAAGAATAATACCAACATTTTAAAACAAAAAAGTGAAGTTGCAAAGGAAGGAGAGAGAGATTATACAGGTCAGATATTTAATGATACAGTAGGTACCATGTTGCATCACCAAATATTAAAGAAATCCAATGTAATTTTTGAGCCTAATGTGACATCAATAATCGAAGCTCTTGTTCCTAAGTATTTAAACAATGTTATTTATCACGCTGTTATAGAGTCTATGGCAAGTGAATTCGGAGCTAAAATGACAGCTATGACAGCCGCCAACCAAAACGCACAGGATATTATTCAAGAATTATCTCTTGAGTTTAACAAAATCAGACAGACAAGCATTACAAATCAGCTTATTGATATTGTTAATGGTGGTAATGCCCAATAATAAAATCAAAAATCAAAAATAAAAAATCAAAATTGTAGTGCTTCGCACTACTTTGGTAATCAGGCTTTAATTTTTAATAGTTGGTTCTGTTTTGTTTTAATTTAATGGAAAATACAAATATATTGTATAGCATTAGTATAGAATTAGCTTTACGAATTATAGATTATTGTATTGATAAGAATCTAACTAATAATATGAATGTATTATTAAATCAATTAATTAAATCAGGAACAAGTGTAGGAGCTAATATAAGAGAAGCCAAGAGAGCTTATTCTAAAGAACAATTTAAATATAAATTATCTATTGCTTTAGGAGAAGCAGAAGAAACTAAATTTTGGTTAGAATTATTAAATGAGAAAGGTTTTATGTCAAACGAAGTATTTGATATTATTTATAGCAAATGTAGTCATTGTATTGGTATAATTGTCAATACTTTAAAAAAAATGGATCAAACTAATTAATATTTTTAATTAGTATTACTGAAGAAAGCAAGTTTAAAATATTAGAGCTCGCCATTTAAAGTGGAGCGATAGCTCCACGATTTTGATTATTGATTATTGATTATTGATTTTTAAGGAGAATTATATTGGCAGTAGGAAAAGTTATATCAATTGTAGGTCCTGTTGTGGACATTAGGTTTGAACCTAAGGATTTACCTGCAATGCTAAATGCCATTACCATACCCAACACCAACGGAGATACTTTAACCGTGGAAGTTGCCCAGTTAATAGGTAATGATGTGGTTCGTTGTATTGCAATGAATACCACCGACGGTATTGTCAGAGGAAGTGAAGCCACCGATACAGGAGCACCTATAACCGTGCCTGTGGGAAAGGAAACCTTAGGAAGAGTGTTTAATCTTTTAGGTGATCCCATTGACGAGAGAGGTCCGGTTGTGACCAATGAAAGACACCCTATTCACAGAAAAGCACCTACCTTTGAAGAACAGGTTCCTTCTACAGAGATCTTTGAAACAGGTCTTAAAGTTGTGGATCTTATTTGTCCCTATTCAAAAGGTGGAAAAATCGGTCTTTTCGGTGGTGCCGGTGTAGGTAAAACCACTCTTATTACAGAACTTATCAGAAACGTGGCTGCCGAACACGGTGGATATTCCGTTTTTGCCGGTGTTGGTGAAAGAACAAGAGAAGGAAACGACCTGTGGCTTGAAATGCAGGAGAGCGGAGTTTTGGACAAAACCACTATGGTTTACGGTCAGATGAACGAGCCTCCCGGAGCAAGACTTCGTGTTCCTCTTTCAGCTCTTACCATGGCTGAATATTTCCGTGACAGTGAAAACCAAGATGTTTTGCTCTTTATTGATAATATTTTCCGTTTCACCCAGGGTGGATCTGAGGTTTCAGCCCTTCTCGGAAGAATGCCTTCCGCTGTAGGTTATCAGCCAACTTTGGCTACAGAAATGGGTGCTTTGCAAGAAAGAATTACTTCCACAAAGTCAGGTTCAGTAACCTCTATTCAAGCTATTTATGTGCCTGCCGACGACCCTACAGACCCGGCTCCTGCTACCACATTCTCATTCCTTGATGCTGTTACATATCTTGACAGAAAATTATTCGTAAAAGCTATATTCCCTGCTGTTGACCCTATAGCTTCCAGTTCCAGAATATTGGATCCCAATATTGTTGGAAAAGAACACTATGAAGTTTCTATGGAAGTTCAGAGAGTTATTCAGAAATATAGAGATTTGCAAGATATTATTGCTATTTTGGGTATGGATGAATTATCTGATGAAGATAGAGAAACCGTAAACAGAGCCAGAAAAATCGAACAGTTCTTGGCTCAGCCTAACTTTGTTGCAGAAGTCTTTACAGGTATACCCGGTGTATACGTTCGAATTGAAGACACTATCAGATCCTTTAAAGAAATTCTTGAAGGTAAGTGGGATCATTTACCGGAACAGGCTTTTTATATGGTTGGAACTATTGAAGATGCTGTTGAAAAAGCCAAAAAGCTGGGTGCTGAGGTTTAACAGATGACTGTTGAGATTATAACTCCTTCAAAGATTCTTTGCAAAGAAGAGAATGTGACAAAACTTAAAGCTCCCGGTATTTGTGGTGAATTTGGTATTTGGAACAATCATGCCGGCTTTGTCACCATGCTTGGAGATGGTATAGTTTCCTATACTATAGAAGAAGAGGGACAGAATAGAGATTGTAATTATAAAATTAAAGATGGCTTTTTCGGTGTTATGAATAACAGGATTATTATTCTTGCCGAAGAAGGTGAACTTCTTTAATTTATAATGCACAACGTATAAAAAAGAGTTTAATGGTTTTTTCTGCCACCCCTTAAGGGGGGCTCTTAGAAGGAAAGGTATTTTGCACCCCTTGGCTTTAGGAAATTATTTTGTATAGGTGAACAGCGGAATTTATATCCGCTGTTTTTTTATTTTAGATTGTCTTCGTTAATAACTTTTGGATTTATTAATATATTGTATTCGTTAAATTCAACTTTATTGATTCTGTTGTTAATTAGGTCTACGGTTTTTCTTGCCACTTCTTTCAGATCAAATTCAATTAAACAAGTTTTATATTCATCTATGGTTTTTATGTATCCTGAGGAGTGAGTTATAAATTTAGTGTTTTTTAAAATGCTCTGATATTTTTGAAAATAGGGGAAAGCGGAAAGATATATGGTATCGTCCATAAAAACGATACAATCCGGGGCTTGTTTTAATGATTTAATTGTTTTGTTAAAATCATCCGAATTCATCAAATTTTTATAGGATAGGGTTGTGTGGATGACTTTAAAATTATGAAATACACTGTCTATTGCATAATAAAGATAATTTTTCTTTCTTGGAAAATGAGTAAATATAATTATGTTTTTGAAATTATATTTTTGTATCAGTGAATTAATTTTAAATATCAGTTCCTGATAATTTAAGATTACTCCGGGAGTGATAATATATTCGTAACCTAATGTTGATATTATGGGAGCTTTAAGAAAGTTTATTAGGTAGTTTAGGTCTTTGTTAAGTCCGTTTAAAAAGATAACTCCGGCTATTTCTTCAAATTTGACGGAAAGACTTTCTTTAATTTGAATATTGTCATCACCTATATACAAAATAGGGGTAAAACCTATTTCTTTAATTTGTTTTTTCAGCAACTCTATATAATTCCTAAAAGTATATTTAGAGTCCCCCGTATAACTGTCTAACCTGGTTAAAATAACTATATATTTTTTTTGTTTGACAATAGTTTTGACATAGGTTCCGCTACCCCTTCGGGCTTCTAAAATTCCTTCATTTATCAAATCCTTAATGGCTAAGCGAACGGTTAATCTTGAAACCGAAAGATATTCAACCAGTTGATTTTCGGAAAATATTTTAAAACCCGGAGACCATTTTTTGATGTTTATTTGTTCTTTAATGTAATTTATTACAGTATCTTTTTTGCTCATAGTTTTTTATTTTTAGTGTTTATTTCATTTATATTATAAAACTATTAATGTGAAAAGTCAAATTTTACTTGGTGTTGTTATAGCAACTTTTTTGTGAAAATTTTGTAAAATTAGTGTTTTTCTATTGACAATAAAGATATTTTTGTGGTATAATATATATGTAATAAAAGATTTTGTTTTGACAAGTTGTTAATACAAATCAAAAAAGTGAGGTTAATTATGAAAAAAGGTTTTACCTTAATTGAGTTATTGGTTGTAATAGCAATCATTGCTATTTTGGCAGCCATACTTTTCCCCGTTTTTGCCCAAGCAAGAGAAAAAGCCAGACAAGCATCCTGTCTGTCAAATGTTAAGCAGCTCGGAACAGCTACACAACTCTACATTGACGACTATGATGAAACTTTACCTTACAGAATGAGGTTTGACGGTTGGCCGGGAAGTGAATGGGATTCATACCCCAGATGTAGCTTAGGTCCTGTTCAAGACCCATGGATTGGTGGTATTTCACCTGCAGCTATGACATGGATGGACTGTATATTCCCATATGTTAAGAACGTGCAAATTTATGTTTGTCCTTCTTTCAAAAAACAAGTTAAATGGGATTTCTGGGACAAGAAACTTTATGTTCCCGGATATGGGTATAACGCTGACTTAATGCCTGCCGGTTCTACTTATGAAAATTGCTCTGCAAATCAAGTTGTTCCCGGAATAGCTCTCGGAGAAATAAAGAACACAGCTGAAACAGTATTTATCTGTGATACCGGATCAGAAAACGGTAACAATAGTGGTGTCACATCATGGTCAAAGGGTGCTGTATACCCCGGTTTTGTAGACACTTCCATGGAAGCTTCTTGGGCAGGTTGGAACAGCGGACTTCGTCACATAAGCGGTGCTAACTTCTGTATGGCTGACGGACACGCCAAGTATTTCAAGAAGAACCAAGGTCCTCTTGAAACAGATGTTTACGCAACTACAGGTAACGGTGCCAAATACTGGAAAATCACTTTACAATAATTTTATGAAATTTACATAGACCGAGTTATCTCGGTCTTTTTTTTTAAATATTAATTTTAATTGTTAGATATTGACTAATTTTGAAAAAAGTGGTATAATTATGATAAAACATTAAAAATAGATGATAGATTAAGGTTAAAAGGTGGCGGTCATGGACAAGCTAATTTAGATTTGTTAGATAAATATCATATAAAATATGAAATTAATGATCCACAATATTCGAATGGTGTTAGAGTAGGTAATATTCCAAATCATAAAATAAAAACCAAACAATTCGGAAAGAATCAAGTATGGTTTCCTGAAAAGTGGACAGATAATGACATTAGGCGAGCGGAAGAACATGTTATAAGACTTAAAAATAACATAAGATCCCATGCTAATCCACAATTTGCCTGGTATAATAGAGTTAAAGTAGGAATTTTTACCTGTCAAGAAAGAGTAATAAGTATATTTCCTGATAAATATCAAAAGGAGAAGTAGATAATGAAAATAAATTGTGATGATGGTTTCAATCCCGAATGGGTTGAAGGAGCAGAACTTGATGGAAATCATCAAATACCTAAAATTATCAAACCGGATTTTTTTCAAATTCCTATTGATGTTTTACCTTTTTCAAAAAGACATCAAACGAAAGATTATTCAGAATTTATTATTTTTTATGAAAATGACGATAAATTTGGAGCATTTGTAAAAAATCCTGAAAAATTTTATGATGAATTAAAGCAATTTCCTGGAATAATAGGTCCGGATGTTTCTGTTTATGTTGATTCTCCTCTTATAGTTCAAATGGCAAATGTTTACAGAAACAGAGCTTTATGTTATAAACTTCAAAAAGATGATTTTTATGTATTACCGAATGTTCATTGGGGTGACTGGAGAAGTTATCAAAAAAACCTATTTAATGAACAATTTGCTTTCTTGGGCTTACCAAAAAATAATATTGTTTCGGTTGGAACTTATGGACAAATTAGAGGGAAAGATAATTTTAATCGTTTTGCGGAAGGTTTTGACGCTATGGTTGAAGAATTAGAACCGGAAATAGTTTTGGTTTATGGGTCTATGCCGTAAAAAATATTTGGTAAATACAAAGGTAAAATTAAATTTGACTATACGAGTAAAATAAAAAAGGCATCAAATCAAAAGAAATGATGCCAAAGATATGCTAAAAGCATATAAAAGGTCATTTATATTATAACATTTTTTTTAAAAATAGTCAAGTTTTAGAGCTTGACTTTTTTTGTTATGAAATTTAATATATAAATCAATGATTTGAACTTTTTTCATAAAATTTGGTATAATATATATAGGTGTATGTTTTTAAATTATATCCATCCCCCCCGTCTTGCCTTACGGCAATCCACCCCCCAAACCTTTGGTTTAGGGGGACAGAACTTTATTTCTATAATTTATATATAAAGAGGATTTTAAATTGGGTTTTTTAACGAGTCTTTTTGACCAAAATGCAAAAGTAATACACAGCTGTGAAAAAATAGTTGAAAAAATAAATTCTTACGAACCGGAATTTGAGAAACTTGAAGACAGTCAGCTGAAAGATAAAACAGCGGAATTTAAAGATCGTCTCTCAAAAGGTGAAACCTTAGACGATATTTTGCCGGAAGCCTTTGCTCTTGTCCGAGAGTCTGCCAAAAGAACTCTCGGTATGAGGCATTATGATGTGCAAATGATTGGTGGAATTGTTCTTCACCAAGGAAGAATCTCAGAAATGAAAACCGGTGAAGGTAAAACTTTGGTTGCTACCTTACCTCTATACTTAAATGCTCTTTCCGGAAAAGGTGCTCACTTGGTGACGGTAAACGACTATCTTTCCAAACGTGACGCTCGTTGGAACGGTCCCGTATTTCATTTATTGGGACTTTCCATAGGTTCCATTCACGGACAGAGTGCGGAAACCGGTGACATAGGCCGTTCATATATCTATGACCCTGAATTTAAAGTAGACTATGAAACCCCAACAGAGTGGAACGGACTTCGACCTTGCACTCGTCAGGAAGCTTATGCTTGTGATATTACATACGGAACCAACCACGAGTTTGGTTTTGACTATCTCCGTGATAATATGGCTTTCTCCAAAGAGCAGTTAACTCAAAGAGAGCTTAATTATGCCATAGTGGACGAGGTGGACTCCATTTTAATCGATGAAGCCAGAACTCCTCTTATTATTTCCGGACGAGGAAGCAGATCTTCAGAAATGTATAACAAGGCGGATAAATGGGTTCGTGAGTTAAAAAAAGATGTGGATTATACTGTTGACGAAAAATTAAAAACATCTATGCTTACGGAAGCGGGAACTCACCATGTGGAAGAGATTACGGGGTGTGGAAACTTAAACGCTCCCGAAAACACTGATTTAAACTTTTACATCACCTCAGCTTTAAAAGCTCATGCCAACTTTGTGCGAGATAAGGATTATGTTGTAAAAGACAATCAAGTTATTATTGTTGATGAGTTTACAGGTCGTCTTATGTATGGTCGTAGGTGGAGTGAAGGTCTTCACCAAGCCATTGAAGCCAAAGAGCATGTTAAAATTGCGGAAGAGAGTCAAACTCTTGCCACAGTCACCTATCAGAATTTTTTCCGTCTTTACAACAAGCTTGCGGGTATGACGGGAACCGCATTAACGGAAGAAGAAGAATTTAAGAAAATATATGGACTTGATGTTGTGGAAATCCCCACCAATAAGCCTATTATGCGTAAAGATAATCCTGATGTGGTTTACAAAACCGAAGAGGGTAAATACAGAGGCATAGCTCTTGAAATATTAAAAGCACACATAAGACAGCAACCCACTCTTGTGGGAACTCGTTCCATTACAGTATCCGAAATAATAGCAGAGTTGTTGACAAGTGAGAGATTACAGGTTATTTGTGCCGGAGAACTTTTAAGAGTGTATATTGATAATGCCAAAGATTTGTCAAAGGAAGAGAAGAACCAAATCTTGCAAATCGTAAATATGCCTCTTAATAATTTGGATATATACAAATTTACCAAAATAATGAAGTCTCTCGGTCTTGATACCAATATTATGGCTGACAGTAATATAGATTATTTAATCAAAATATTGGACGCCAAAGAAAAGTCCAAAGATGCCTTAAAATATGCTCTTAAACGGGGTATTGCCAGAAATGTTTTAAACGCCAAATTCCACGAAAAAGAAGCCGATATAATTGCGGAAGCAGGTAAAAGAGGTGCTGTCACCATTGCCACCAACATGGCAGGGAGAGGTGTGGATATTATCCTTGGTGGAAAGAACGCAGAAAAAACAGATCCGGAAAGCGATACAAACATAACAGACTCCCTTGAGGTTTTTGTTCCCATATCAGAAGATGATGTGGACTGGGATTTCAAAACTTGGAAGAAAAACAATGCTGAAAAGTGGGAGAAAATGCGGGACGTCCAAAAGGACATTTATCTCCGTGGAGGTCTTCAAATCATAGGAACTGAAAGACACGAGTCTCGAAGAATCGATAACCAGCTTCGTGGTCGTTCCGGTCGTCAAGGTGACCCCGGTCGCTCCACCTTCTTCGTATCTTTTGAGGATGAACTTATCAGACTTTTTGGTGACAAAGCCAACCATCCCCTCTTGCAATCTTGGGACCCGGGACTTCCCATTAACGTTAAACTTCTCTCCGGGGTTATTGAAAAAGCTCAAAAGAAGGTTGAATATCACCACTTCGATCAAAGAAAAACTGTTCTCCAATACGATGACGTTATGAATAAACAGAGAAACACAATCTATGGTGAGCGAAGAAGAATAATAGAAGGGGTGGATCTCAGAGACACAGTTATTAACCATCTCTATGCCTCTGTGGATAACGCTCTTCACACTTATTGTCCCGAATCTCTTAGACAGACCGAATGGAATTATGAAGGATTATACAGATATATGTGTGACCTTCTTTCCACAAAACTTTCTGAACCTAACTATATTCTCAAAGAGCTTGTCACATTAGATGATTTAAAGGCTCTTCCTAAAGATGAACTTCGTGACAAATTAACTGATATGATTGACGAAAGTTATAAGGCAAAGGAAGAGCAATTGACGGAGCCCTTAATGAGAGAAATGGAAAGGTATGTGGCACTTAAGACCATTAACGACTGTTGGATAGACCATTTAGCTGCCATGGATTTCTTGCGAGAAGGTATAGGTCTTCGTGGTTATGCTCAAAAGGATCCTATTTTGGAATATTCTAAGGAAGCTTTTGATTTATATGACCAGATGATGCTTATGATTCAAGATCAGATAGCTACAACTATGTATAGATTACAACCTGTGGCAGAAGATACGACTTTGAAGCATGAAACAAAGTATAGTGATGTAAAGGAGAATCTTTCTGAAAACGGGGAAGAAGCTCCCAAACAACAGACAATTAAACGAAGCACACCGAAAGTGGGTAGGAATGACCCTTGCCCCTGTGGTAGCGGATTGAAATATAAGAAGTGTTGCGGAAAGTAGGATGAAATATTTATATGAGGGTGTTAAACGAGGGGTTAAAGAACAGATAAAACGTATGAAACACGGGGACAGGCTCCCTTCTGAAAGAGAGCTCTCCGATGTTTATAAAGTTGACAGAATAACTGTTCGTCGTGCCCTTAAAGATTTGGAAAGAGAAGGCTATGTGGTAAAAAAGAGAGGTGCCGGGAACTTCGTTAACGACAAAAATGTGGACGAAGAAAACAAGGTTTCTCTTCTTATGCCAACTTTTAGTACTGTAGAGCATTCTTCCATTTATAAGTCCATTCGTAAATATATAGACGAAAAGGATATAGCCATTGAACTCTTTGACTGTGCATTAAATAAGAAGCAGGAAGACGCCTATCTCGATTATCTTGAAAAGTGTAAGGTTAACAAAATTATCATTTATCCTTTCTTTAAAGATTCTGTCACAAAATCCTACGCCCAAAAATTAAATGCCATAGCAAATAAAGGGAAAAAGTTGGTTATTTTGGATCAATTCGTTCCCGGGGTGGATGCGGATTTTGTGCTTTTTGACAAATATAAGATATGTTACAGAATGTTTGAGTATCTTATAGGGAAAGGTCACAGAAGCATTGTTTATTTCAACACAGCAAACGATAATACGGGACAGACTGCCAAAAGAGCTTACGACAGAATTATTCATGATTATGACATAGACAAAAATCCTCTCTTATATGAAGAGTTTCCCATTAAAAACTCTCTTGAGCCCGCACAGAAAAAAATGGGGGAACTTATAAAGAGTGGTGTTTTCTTTACAGCTGTGGTCAGTCTTCACGGGTCCATTACAAACGGTATTTTAAGAGCATTAAAGGATGCCGGTTTGGAAGATAAGGAAGTCCTTTCCGTATATCATAAAGGTCATAACTTTGAATTAAAGAAGCCCTATGTTGTTGAAAATATAGATAAATTAGGCACAATCGCTATGGAAATTTTGTTTTCAAATAATAACGACAATAACGGACAAGTTTCAAAAAGAATACATTATATTGAATCTAAATTTATAAAATAGGATAGTAGATGTTATCGGCAATAGTTTTGGCGGGAGCTCCTGCCACAGGTTTTGATGAAAGTTTAAAGTCACGAGCAATGGTAAAGGTTGGAGGAGTCACTATGCTTGACAGAGTCCTTTCCGCTTTGACAAGCAAGTGTGATCAAATTCTTGTGGTAGGGGATGTGGAAACGGATCTGCAAGCACAAATACTCACTCCCGCAAAAACTCTTATGGAAAACATTGATATTGCTCTAAAAAAAGTGACCGGAGATTATGTGCTTCTTGCTACCAGCGATATTCCTCTTATAAATAAAGAGTGTGTTTCCGATTTTATTGAAAAAGGCATCTCTCTTGACTGTGGTTTTGTCTATCCTATTTGTAAAAAAGAAAAGTGTTTGGAAAAATACCCAAATTTAAAGAGAACCTATGTGACAATAAAAGAAGGTTCCTTTACGGGAGGAAATCTTATGTTAATGAAAAAGGATTTTCTTCTGAGCATAATGCCTATAATGCAAGACCTTTACCTTGCCAGAAAAAAACCGGTAAAACTTGCTAAAATGATAGGCTTTGGAGTTATTTGGAAACTTTTATTATGTAAAATATTTCCAAATGCTCTTGATATAGATTATCTTGAGAATAAAGTATCAAATATATTTGGTCAAAGGGTGAAAGCTTATATTGTGGATGATCCCGCTATATGCGAGGATTTAGACAGTCCCGAGGAATTAAAAGCTTTTGAAGATATTTTAGGAGAAAAAAAATGGGTGTCCTACAAGAATATTTAAAGAAATTTCAAGAAGAACACAAAACGGATTTACCAAAATTTAATCCGGCAGAAATGGAAATCATTACCATTTCCCGAACCACCGGTTGTGGTGCCAGACAAATAGCTGACAGGCTTGCCGAGAAGTTGGGCTATAAGGTTTGGGACAGTGAGATTATGATTAGTATTTGTCAGAATATGGAACTCTCTAAGTCTCAATATAACCTTAAGGATGAAAAAGATTTTGCCCTTGGTAAAAACTATATGGGTGATTTCTTTGACGACAAAGGACTTACTAATTTTACATATAAAAAAGAATTGACCAAACTTTTGTATACAATTTGTCTCAATAATAAAGCTATTATTATCGGAAGAGGAGCTAATTTTTATATCAAAAATGCACTTCATGTTCGCCTTGATGCCGATATAAACAAAAGAATTACCAAAATTGCGGAAGATTTGCAATCCTCAAGAATTGTAGCTAAAAACTTTATTCAAAAAACAGATAAGGCAAGAGAAAAATTCGTTAAAACTTGTTTCGGTAAAGAGAGAGTTAAGAATTTTAAATATGACATAACTTTGGACACAGATAATTTTACTTATGACGATGTTTGTAAAATTATTATGGTGGCTATGGAATGTCACAAAGCCAATCTAAAGAGAGAATATATAGATTAATTCACAATAGTTTTGTATTATTTGTATTAATAATTTATAAATTAAAATTAATAAATAAGGAGTTCGATATGAAGAAAATCATATGTTTATTGGTTATGTTAGTCTCCGCTGTGATGTTTGTAGGTTGTGGTGGAGGGTCAAGCAGTGACGATATGGTCAGCAGAAGTCTAAAGCCCGGGGATTATTTTGTATTTGATAAATACGAATATGATGTTACGAACAGAACCAAGACTTTTGAGTTTAACTCAGGAACCTATACAGGAAGATACATTGATGTGTATTATAAAGGATCCTATGAGGACACCATTATTTGGTTTGAAAGAGATGTGACCACAGGTAAAAATAATGGTGCCAGATTTATGCTTGAGAGCATAGATGACGATTATGTCGTATGTGTTATTCCTGCAAATGATATGGATAAAGGGGACACATGGCTTTACTATGAAGACAGTAACCCCAAGCATGATAAAGAAGTATATATAGTGGGCAAAGCCTATTGGGTTGACGAAGACGATGATAAACACTATTACTACAAGGTTGCCGGAAGCGACTCAAAGATATACTATGAATACTGCCCCGACCTGGGATTTTTCACATACCTTCACGGAGAGGAGTTGGAAGCATATAAAGTTAAATCCATAAATGATTCCAAAGCCCCCGAGATTAATAAATCCCTCAAAGTTGGGAAGGAATAAAGTTAAAGCCACCCTTTCGGGTGGCCTTTTATTTTGTGAATTCAAATCACAAAATTAAAATTAATAATCAAAAATCAAAATTGTGGAGCTATAGCTCCACTTATGTTAGCGAGCTCTAAATTTTAAGGTGGGCTATGGTTAACATTTTGTCCCCCTAACCGTAAGGTTGGGGGGTGGCAGTCCGTAAGGACTGACGGGGGGATGGAATTTTTGATTTTCTATTTTTGATTATTGATTTTAAAATACGCTTTCCGCTTTGTATACTTTATAATATTCCTTTAGCTTTTCAAAAGCTTTATCTCTTTCACTTTCATCAAAAAATACCCCGAATACACAGGAACCGCTACCGCATAACAAGGCACCTTTTGCTCCTGCATTAATAAGTGCCATTTTTAAGTCAAAAATATCAAGCTTGTTTAAAATTTCAAAATCATTGGTCATATATGCACAGAGGAGTTCTTTTGTGAGCTCATTCTTTTCTTGAAGAGATACAATTTTATTGGTGAACCCTTTTGAAACAATGTTTTCTCGCTTGTCCAATTCACTGTAAGCTTCTTTTGTGGAAACAGTAGAGTCCGGTTTTATTATAATAAAATAGAGTTTAGGCAAACACTGTAATGGTTTTACAATTTCTCCTCTTCCTGTCATAAGGGTTGAGCCACCATATATAAATAAGGGGCAGTCGGAGCCTATGGCGGCGGACATTTGGGCAAGGGCTTCTTTTGACAGGTTGGTTTCAAAGATTTCATTTAAAGCAACCAAAACCCCGGAAGCGTTTCCGCTCCCCCCTCCCAGTCCCGCTTGGGTGGGAATGTTTTTTTCTATATGAATGTTTATGCCTTTGTCAATTTGAAATGTTGACAGGAACAATTCACATGCTTTATATACAGTATTTCTCTTGTCTGTGGGGACAGATGGATCTGAACAAGATATATTTATTCTTTCTTTTGTTTCCTCAATATCTATATAATCACAGAGAGATAGGGTTTGAACCACACTTTCAAGATTGTGATAACCGTCCTCTCGCTTTACACCAACTTCAAGGGTATAATTAACTTTTGAAAAGGTTTGGATTCTCATTTAAAACTCCTAATATATTTTCCGGTCTCTTTCAATATCTCTTCATATTCTTTTGAGTTGGGGTAAAAACCGGCCAAAAGTTTGTGGAAATTTTTTTGATGGTTTCTGTGGACTTTGTGACAGAGTTCATGACAGATAACATATTTTATAACGGGAATGGGGCAAGTCACCAGATATGAGGACAGTTTCATTTCATCTTTAATGTTAAAGGAGCCCCAACGAGATAGGGTTTTTGTTATGGTTAATCCTAAGGCTTTTAGGTTTGTTCTTTTTTCTTCTTCTCGTAAAAGAATGGGGAAAGTTTTTTCTGCCATTAAATTGTAAACTTTATTCATAAGGGTGACTTTATCGTAAAATTTCATATAGTTAGGCAGAAAAATCCTTTCTTCATCTGTGACAAAGGGGGTTTCAGAAGAAAAAACGATTTTTTTCCATATACCAAAAAGTAGAATTTCGTCTTTGTGGATGTCTTTAATATTCTCAATTTCTCGGTTTTTTTGCCTTTGATTTTCTATAAGCCTGTTTATTTTTTCTTTTCTTTCATTAAGGAAAGAAATTATTTGAGATTTTGTCACATGTGGTGCTATGGTGATATTTACAGACAAATCCTTGTTGACACGGGCAATTATAAAATGTTTTTTTAATCTTCTGCGAGTTATTTTGTTTATTTTCATGGGATTACCTATTTATATTATACAATAAAACAGTTTAAAATTAAAAATTTATAAATAATACATAATTTAAAGTAATTTGAGATTTAAAAAAAAATTTTATATTATTTTTACAAAAAAATTAGTTTTTTATACTTGACAAACTTTGAAAGATATCGTATAATGAACCTGCCTTTTTTTAAAATTATAATTAAAAGTTAAGTAATCTTAACTTAAAACTTGACAAGAGGCTTGGATTGTGGTATAATAATAGTGTAAAAAGTTAACGGAGCTTAATATTATTTGCCTTTAATTATAGAGAATCGGTAAATATATGTTAAGGTTTCGATTGCACAAGAAAGAATTTGTAAAAAATAAGGAAATATGAGAGAAACTTATTTTTAAGACAAATCTTGAGTGTCAATAAGATAAGGAGATAGAGATGAAGAAACTTTTTATGCTCATGGTAGCTGTAATCCTTATGGCTGCCCCTGCATTCTCACAGAATGCATTTTCAGACGTTCCTCGTGACCACTGGGCATACGGTGCTGTCAGTCAATTGGCTGCTGCCGGTATCCTTGAAGGTTATCCCGACGGAACTTTCCAAGGTAAGAGAACCCTTACCAGATACGAATATGCTATGATTATAGCAAGACTTCTTCCTTTCTTAAGCGACGAAGACATTAATGTTTCCGCTTTTGCCACAAAGAAAGACTTAGACGGCTATGCAAAACTTAGCGACATCAAAGGTGCTGATTTATCAGGTGTAGCATCAAAGGCTGATCTTGACGCTATTGCAAAACTCGCCAACGAATTCAAAGCAGAACTTGCTGCATTAGGTGTAGACGTTAACGCTCTTAACGCTGACCTCGCCGCTTTAAGAAGCAGAGTTTCTGCTCTTGAAGACGAGCAAGCAAGAGTTAAGATTACAGGAGAATTAACTCTCGCAGGTATGTATACCACTACCAAAGACGGTGACTATTTATTGGATTATGACAGAGCGGCGGAAAGAGAAGGATCCCAAGGAACACAATTTATGAAGGATTTCCAAATCAACGTTAAAGGTAGAGTTAACAGCAATATTAACGCTTACTTAACCCTTGTTGCCGGAGACTACATGAGAAAAAAACAGGAAGGTTTTGGGGCATGGAAAACCGATGTAAGTCAGTCTGTAGATTCCACTGTTCTCCCTTACTACATGTATGCAACTGTTGACGCAGGAAAGTATGGGGATTTCAAAATAGGTAGAATGCCTATGCAAATAAATAAATATATCTATTTGAGAGCTGATGCAGATTCCTACATAGATATTGAAAGAACCGATAATGGTGACTACCAATTTGGTGGAGTAGATTATAACAAATCTTTCGGTGCTTTTGACATTCGTGCTTGGTTTGGTCAACCTACTCACTCACTGTTTTATGATACCAATATGGAATCTGCTTATAATCTTCAAACTCCCATTAAGGATATGGCAGGTATTCAATTGGGCTTTAACATTTCCGAAGCAAGAATCGAAGCTTTGATAAACTACAACGAAGCTTTTAATGATTTTGAAGGTTGTATTCCTTCTTATGTGACAGGTCTTTCTAAATCTGTTGTATATGGTGGAACTGTAGCAATTCCTTTCGGAAGCTTTGCTCTTGATGGCGGATACTTTGTTCAAAAGACAAAGAATTTGGACACTGTTTACGGTTACGGTAAGGACAATCCTCATATTGCCGATGCCAATATTTCATTTGAAAGCAATGGTTTAACCCTTGGTGTGGGATACTTGGACGTAGAAGCCGGATATAATGCACCCGGTGACTACGAAGGAATGGCTTATGTGGGCAACCCGGATAATATTAAAGGTTTCAAAGCCAACGCCGCTTACGATTTTGGCAACTTCAATATCTTCGGTGAATACAAACAATACAAAACCAAAGATGACAAATATGTTAGCAAATATGAATATGATCTAACCAATGATAAAATAAAGTTTTTATGTGCCGGTATTAATTATAACGCCGGAAATATAGGTGAATTCGGCGCAAAGTATGAATCTCTTGACAACCACGGAGATAAATCAAATTATATTACAGTCTCTTGGCTTAAGAATATAGGTAATGCCAATTTCAAAATCGCTTATCAAAATATTAATAATAAAGAACTTGAAAACAAGGGTAGCATTATCTACGGTCAAGCAGGATATACATTTTAAATAACTTTTATTAAAAAATGGTCACTTGTAAGAGTGACCTTTTTTTTGGAAAAAAATAAAAAAAATAAAAAAAATATCAAAAATTATTAAAAAAAGTGTTTTATTACTTGACAAACTTTTCAATTTGTGTTATAATAATAATGTATTAGTATGTGTGCATACATGCCAATACCATCTTTTATGGCAACAAGATAGTGTGAGTATCGGTCAGGAAATAAGTGAGAAACTAAACCGGAAAAGCATTGTCTCGTTGTTAGTAAAAAATATAACAAGGAGAAAAAGATGAAGAAAATTCTTATGCTCATGGTAGCCGTAATCGTTATGGCTGCTCCTGCATTCTCACAGAATGCATTTTCCGACGTTCCTCGTGACCACTGGGCATACGGTGCTGTTAGCCAATTAGCTGCTGCCGGTATTCTCGAAGGTTATCCCGACGGAACATTCCAAGGTAAGAGAACTCTTACCAGATACGAATATGCTATGATCATAGCAAGACTTCTTCCTTTCTTAAGCGACGAAGACATTAATGTTTCCGCTTTCGCTACAAAGAAAGACTTAGACGGCTATGCAAAACTTAGCGACATCAAAGGTGGCGACTTATCAGGTGTAGCATCAAAGGCTGATCTTGACGCTATTGCAAAACTCGCCAACGAATTCAAAGCAGAACTTGCTGCATTAGGTGTAGACGTTAACGCTCTTAACGCTGACGTAAACGCTTTAAGAAGCAGAGTTGCCGCTCTTGAAGACGAGCAAGCAAGAGTTAAGATTACCGGTGAATTAACTGTTGCCGGTAAATACACCATGTCAAAACATGATGACTACTTAGTAGACATTGATGACAATCCTTTCAACAGAGACGGTTCTCAAGGAACTGAACTTATTAAGGATTTCCAAATCAACGTTAAGGGTAGAGTTAACAACAATATTAACGCTTACTTAACATTGGTTGCCGGTGACTACATGAGAAAGAACATCAGTCCTAAAGAACCAGTTTGGAAAACTGATGTAAGTGAATCTGTAGACTCTACAGTTCTTCCTTACTACATGTATGCAACAGTTGATTGTGGTAAATACGGTGACTTCACAATTGGTAGACTTCCAATGCAAATCAACAAGTATGTCTACAAGAAATATGATGTAGATTCATATGTTGACATAGCAAGAATGGACAATGGTGACTACCAATTCGGTGGTATTGACTACAACAAGAGCTTTGGTGCTGTTGATGTAAGAGCTTGGTTTGGTCAACCAACCCACAGCGAATACTTTGACATTACTGATTACCAAGCTTACGGTTTAATGACTCCTGTAAAGGACATGGCCGGTTTACAATTAGGTTTCAACATTGCCGGTGCAAGACTTGAAGCTTTAATGAACTACAACGAAGCTTTCAACGATTTTGAAGGTTGTATTCCTTCCTACGTAACAGGTCTTTCAAAGTCTGTTATCTATGGTGGAACTTTAGCTGTTCCTATGGGTAGTGTAGCATTAGATGCTGCTTACTTCCAACAAAAGACAAAGAACCTTGATTACTACATGTTCAACGAAAAGGACAAAGCTAACTTGTTAGACGCTAACTTAACATTTAACTGGAATGGTTTAACTGTTAAGGGTGGATACCTTGATGTTCAAGCCGGTTACGCAGCTCCTGCTGACTACGAACACATGGCTTACGTTCACAACCCTGACAACATCAAAGGTTTCAAAGCTTTCGCAGCTTACGACTTTGGTAACTTTGACCTCTTTGGAACATACAAGCAATACAAGCAAAAAGATGACAAGTTCTACAAGGGTGACTACGAATACAAAGACAAGATTAAATACTGGAATGCCGGTTTGAACTACAACTTCGGTAACTTCGGTAAAATCGGTGCAAAATACGAAGAGATTGACAACTACGGTGACAAGTCCAACTACATTACTGTTTCTTGGTTAAAGAACATTGGAAACGCAAACTTCAAACTTTCTTACCAAGCAATCAACAACAAGGGACTTGACAACAAGGGTAGCATCATCTACGGTCAAGCAGGTTACACATTCTAATTTAGTTAGAATAGATTGTTGTTAAAAACATTAAAGGCCACTCGCAAGAGTGGTCTTTTTTTTATCCCCTTTTTAATTCACTCGCATTGCGAGATAAAGAGTTAAAACCTACAAGCTCCGTGTCTTGTAGGTCTTTAAGCAGGTGGAAGATATGACAAGGGTAATGCTTTATAGCAACTGATGGGGGCATTCATTAAAGTTTGCTGGTAAATCCTAAGAAAAAAACAATGATTTTTCAAATAGATTTTTTAAGAATAGTTTAATACTTGACAAGAATTGTGTAAATGTGGTATAATATAAATTGGTTATGGGGATATAGCTCAGCTGGGAGAGCGCCACACTGGCAGTGTGGAAGTCAGGGGTTCGAGTCCCCTTATCTCCACCACACAAACCGGTTTAAGCCGGTTTTTTTATTATATAGAGAATATTATGAAAGAAGTATTAAAAAACAAATTAATCTATTTTATATTGGCAGCTTTTTTCTTGTGGTATGTATTCCCTTATATTCCTGTTGATAAGGCTATAAAAGCAATACCAAAGGATTTTGCCTGTCACAATCTTTCTGTCACTATTATTCTTATATCTTGTATTATTGTTTCCACTGTCCTAAATATGTTTGTTCAATTTGGGTTGGTATATCAGCTGGCACGTCTGAAACTTAACTGGAAAAAGCTCCTCTTAGGTCTTTTTTTATCCCTTGTTTGCCTGATTTTATGTATAGTTTGGATTGAGCATTATTTAATAATTCATAAACCTGAGATTTTTCCTCCCAATACTAATTACATTACTCACCTTTTGGCGATAGGTAAGAATATAGGTTCAAGAATGATTTCCGCCCTTCCTCAAAGGGGATTTATTAATTTCTTTATAATTCTCTTGTGTTTTAACTTTGGTTCACTCCTTTCTTATATAGTTAAGGAAAAGAATCTTCTTGTGCCTGTAATGTTGTGTTGTGCTTTTATAGATATATGGACCTGCACTGTGGGTTTTGTAAACAAAACTTTGGCAAAAGCCCCTGAGGTGGTAAGCGGTGTCAGCACAGGTGTCAGTATGATGGGTGGCTCTAAAATTATGGGAGCCAATATAGCCACCATAGGACCCGGGGATTTTATTTTTGCTGCATTGGTTTTTGCTGTTGTTATGAGATTTAATATGGAAAAGGGTAGAACTTTTTGGGTTATGTTTGGGTTCCTCACTTTGGGAATGCTTCTTATTGTATTGGGAATATTGCCTTTCTTGCCCGCATTGGTTTGTGTGGCACTGGGAACACTTATTGCCAATTATAAAAAGTTTAATCTTTCCAAACAAGAAAAGATTAGTGTTCTGGTAGTATTTTTGGTGCTCTTGGGCTTACTCATTTTCTTTAAATTTTTTAAACAATGAATATAGAAAGAGTTCAGAAAAACAGAATAATTGCTTTTATGGTTATAGTCATAGTCTTGTTTTTGGCTTTGGCGGGAAGGCTTTATTATCTTCAAATAATCAAAGGAGCCGAATATAATCAAAAGGCAATTAATAACAGAATAAAGCTGGTGAAAACTCCCGCACCAAGGGGTCCCATTATTGACAGAAACGGTATTGCTTTGGCAGATAATGTGAAAGCTTATGTGGTGGACGTGATTCCGGATGAAATGGAAAAGGAACCGGCGGCTCTGGAACTTTTGTGTGACATACTTAATATGAACGCAAAGGTTTATTATGATATAATTAAGGAAACCAAACCGCGTCCCGGCTATCCCGTGAGAATAGCTACAAATGTGACCTTAGACCAGATTATAAAAATAGGGGAAAACAGGCATATTCTCAAAGGGGTTTCCGTAGATAACACTTATGTCAGGTCCTATCCTCTCAAAAATAAAGCATGCCATATTACAGGTTATACAAGAGAGATTTCCAAAGAAGCCCTTGAAGAAGCTCGTGAAAAGGGACTTAAATACAGACCCGGAGATAACATAGGTGTGGCAGGTCTTGAAAAGTATTACGAACAGGAACTGAGGGGGGTTGACGGTGGAAAAAGGCTTATGGTCAATGCTCAAGGTCAAGTTGTTAAAGTTTTGAAAGATATGCCTTCAGAGCAGGGAAAGACTTTAAAATTATCCTTGGATACTAACTTGCAGTCCGTGGCAATGTCAGCTTTGAGCGGAAAGGTTGGAGCAACCGTCGCAATTGACCCAAATAACGGCGAAATTTTGGCAATGGTGTCCAATCCGACCTTTGACCCAAATATGTTCACGGAAGGGCTAAAAGCCTCAGATTGGCGAAAATTGAGCCAAAATCGGGGGCATCCTTTGCAGAACCGTTTCATAGGATCCTATTATCCTCCCGGCTCAGTTTTTAAACCTATAATTGGTATCAGTTGTTTGGAGAATGGGGTTTCTCAAACTTCCACTTATGCCTATTGTCCCGGATATATTCGTTTGGGAGGATATAAGAAAGGGTGTTGGGCAGCCCATGGTGGAGTGGATTTTTACAGAGCTATTTCCATGAGTTGCGATACATGGTTTTATAAACAGTCTATGAAATTGGGAATAGAAAGATTATATAAAACCGCCACAGAGTTTGGTTTAGGGCAACCTACGGGAATTGATTTACCGGAAGAAGTTATACGAAACGAAAAGGCCGGTAATTTCCCAAGTAAAGAGTGGCACAAAAAGGTTCATAAGAGAGAATGGGTTATCGGTGATACCTTGAATGTGAGTATAGGTCAAGGTGATGTCCTTGTAAGCCCTCTTCAAATGGCTGTGGCAATAAGTGCTGTTGCCAATGGTGGGACAGTTTATAAACCTCATTTGCTTAAAGAGATTATAGACCCCAAAACAGGACAAGTGACCAAAAATGAAATAGTTGTAAACAGCAGAGTTGAAGCAAAGGATGAAAATTTTAAAATAATGCGAAGTGCTATGGAAGGTTGTGTCCGAGGGGGAACGGGACGGCCTTGTGCTATAAGCGGTGTGCGAGTGGGAGGAAAAACCGGGTCTGCGGAAGCAACCGGTGGTAAGGCTCACGGTTGGTTTGTGGCCTTTGCTCCTGTGGATAACCCCAAAATAGTGGTGGCAACCATAGTAGAACATGGTGGAAGCGGATCCGGAGCCGCAGCCCCTGTCTGCAGAGCTATGATAAAACAGTATTTGGGAAAGTAAAGCACAATGCACAATGCAAAATGAAAAATGCAAAGTTAAATGCAGAATGCAAAATAATTGTGGGGCTTCGCCCCATTTTGATTGGTGGATTCTAAACTTTGTAGTCGCCCTATGAAAATCGCACGCCACCTTTTCCCCATAAAATTCCGTGAATTTTGGGGATATGTCAGGCGAAGCCTGACAGGGGGGCATCTCACTAATGCTCATTGTCGCTCTATACAATTAAGACGCCACCATTCCCCCCTTTTTAAGGGGGGACAAAGGGGGGTATATTATTCATTCTGCATTTTATTATGCATTTTGCATTTTGCATTTTTTATTTAAATTTGCAACGCAAATTTACAAGCTGTCGCCTATAATTATTTTTGATTCAATGAGGAGGTGCTCTTCGTCACCTATTCCGTCTATTTGATTTATCAGTATATTATACATTTTATCCACAACCAAATCAATATCAAGTTCAAATCTGGTCCAAGTTAAGGGGAAACCATAGTTTCTGTTCTTGTTGGTCCAGCAAATAATTTTTAGATCCTCAGGTATTTTTAAACCCAAATCTATAATTACTCTGTGTATTTCGGATATAACCGAATCGTCACCTATAAATATTGCATCTAAGTCCGGATTATTTTTGTAATAATTTTTGAAAGTGTCGTAAACATCTCCGTAGACGATGGCTCCCGCATCCAAATTGATAATATCTATATTGTTGTAGGAATTTTTAATGTCTGTGAGGGTGTCTTTAATATGATTGTCTTTTTTTATGGAAAAATCGTTTTCGTTGAGAGAGTGAGAGGTAAAATCCATATTGATAATACATATTTTCTTTGCCTTGTGGCTGAGAAGAATGTCTATGCACTGTCTGAAAACGGAACATACATCCACAATTACTTCATTTCTTCCCGGTGTCACGATGGTTGAGAGGGAAACAGTGGGTATTTTTCTGCGTTCAAACTCTTTTAGGGGGAACCAACCTATTGTGTTAAGAACCCCAATAGTTCTGTTGAGAAGGGTGGTGTCGTTGAGAACCGACATACTGTCCATAAAGGCTTCAAAGGTTTTGCCCACACCGGTGGCAAGCTTGAAATTGAAATCCTTCTTTTCCAAATATTCTTGAGATTTTGTCATAATGGCAGCTTCCAGATAGCCTCCCGCATAATCGGACATGTGACGAGCGGAGCCTATGGTTAAGATGGTGCCTTCTCTTTTGGAACATATAGCTGAAACCACGGTGCCGGTTTTGGTTTTGCGAGTGATGATACCTTGATCCACTAAGGGTTTAAAGGCTTCCGATAAGGTGAACTTGCTGACCCCAATCTCCTTGGCAAGGTCAATGGTGTTTGGTAATATATATCCTACCTTCCATTCTCCGGAAAGAATTTTGTTGCGAATATAATTTTCTGCGTATTTGGTTTTATTCATATTATCCTGTTATTTTTATTTAATTTATGGTTGTTTATAATCAATTATCCTAAAGATTAATTATCTTGCTATAATTATTATAACAGGATAATACTTTTTTTGCAAGTTTAAGAATAATTAGATGCTAAAATTTCAGTTAAATTAACCTTATTTCGGGCTTATAATTTGCGTTTTTTTTTATATTATAATATATATGGTGAACTAAAATTCGTAAATAACGAAAATAGAGCCGTTTTTGCAAAAAAACCATTAATTGGTAAAGACTTCCGACAGTTAAAAAATATTTTTAAAAATAGCTGTTTTATTGAAGTAAAATTTGATTTGTTTGTGTTATAATATATATGTAAAACATATATTAGAGGTGATTTATGAAAAAATATATTTTAGTTATACTATTATTGAGTTTGAGTATTTTGGCTTTTGGCGAAAGTTTTCCGGGAGAAATTGTAAACGGGGAGTTGACTTCTTATAGTTTTAATTCTTCTAAGATAGATTTGTTTAAGATTGGCGTAGATATTATTTCTATAGGACCTAAGGCATTAAGTAATAAAAAGTGTAAAGAAATTTCGTTACCTTTTACTGCTGTTTATTTTAAAGAATATTGTTTAAGTGATTGTCCGAACTTAAAATATGTTTTTTTTCCCGCTTTAACACAATATATAGATGATACGGCTTTTTATAATAACAGATTAGAAAAATTTGGAATAATGAAAATGATTGCTTATAAGGATCCGGATTTAATTAGATTTGGATATTTTTATATAGGTTGGAAGTTAGGATTAATATCAGAACTTGAATTTAATAATGAAATGTTAAACCGAGATAATAATGATAGATTAAAAGAAGTTGGAATTACTCCTCTTGATACTAATTTAGGTAAATATAATCAATTGACCAATCAGATTTTGGTTAAATATACTGTTATTGATGATGTATTATATACTGTTTTTGAAGACAAATTAGTTTGTTATCCTGCTTGTAAAAAAGATAATAAGTATGAAATATCAAAGAAAACAAAAGAATTGGGAAAAGTAGCTTTTGCAAATTGTCAATATTTAGAAGAGTTGATAATTCCAATAGGTGTGACCAAAATTTATGATACAACTTTTGAGGGATGTGAGAATGTGAAATTTATCGTTGTTAAGAATTCAGTTGCACATAAATATTGCGAAAGTCACAATTTAAATTTTGAAACAATAGATGGTGGCTCTCAAGATTTAGATCAAAGTGACAATGCAAAAGATGATGCTATAGATAATCAAGAGAAAAAAACAAATGATATTAATGAATTAAAAGATACCGAAAAAGAAACAACCGAAGAGCCGGTAAAAGAAGCTAAAACTATAAAAACTGAGAGTAAATCAAATAATACCTCCGGTCCTTCTTGTCCAGATAATCCTTTTTATGATAATCTTCATTCTTTTATAGATAAAGAAGGGAATGAAATATCAAAAGACAGGATACTCTTGGAAAATAATTTTATTGAAGATAGTGGTTGGCTGAAAGATTTAGATGAAGATAATGTTGATGAGAATAATTATGATCGTATATATACAGTATTAAACTCATTGGTTCAAAAAAATGCAATAAAGAATAAGAAAATAACTGATCTATGGACCGGACCAAAATGTTCCTTTGATGCATTAAGTGTTGTGGGCAACAAAAATTTAAAATATATAAAAATTGATCCGAATGTTGAAGATATTGATGAAGATGCTTTTCAAGACAATCCAAATATAGAACTGTTTCATGTTTGTGTTGTAATGAATAAGGTTAATACAAAAAACAAAAATGTTCTTACAAAAAAATATATTGATATTGATGGTGTTTTATTTAAGAAAGATGAAAGTAAAATTCAAAAGAGTGGTCAATATCTCTTATTTTACCCGGTTGCAAAAAAAGATGAGTCTTATGTTGTTCCGGATAATACTGAAAGAATTTGTAATTCCGCCTTTAGAGATGCGAAAAATCTAAAAACTGTTACAATACCAAAATCTGTGACAGAAATAGGAAATAATGCTTTTCACGGAACAAAAATAACTTTAATTGTGACTAAAAACTCTTATGGAGAAAAATTTGCTAAAAGCAAAAAAATGAAATTTGAATATGCAAAATAAAAAGGAAGGTGATTCTTCATGTTTAAAAATATAGTTAAAATTAGTTTATTATTAATTGCTTTGTTATATAGTTCTGTTGTATTTTCTTATGACAGCGAAAACTTCTTTGTTGATATTACGCCGAGGGATCTTATAGATTTTTGTTTGGACGGAAAAATAAATCCTGCAATTCTTGATGATTCTCAATTATTAACTATTATTTCTTATGATAGAAAAGCTTTTGCTCAAATGCTTATAAAGGATGCTTATAAAAATTATCCAAATAGGTATATAAATAAGTATGGAGCATTGGTAATGCAAATAGATGAACAAAATGCTAATGAAGAGGCACAATTACGTTATAATGCTTTGTATAATAAGACTTGTCTTGTTAATAATCTTTATCGAAAGATACATTTTTTAATTAATCACGACGATAAAATCGTTCAAGATGATGAGGATACTATTTTTGCGGAATGGGAAGTCCTTGAAAATGGAATAATTATTGATTATAAGGAAGACCAAAAAACTTTGGGATATGGTTGGAAAAAAATATATGCGACCCTCAATAATCCTATAAAAGAAGGTGCAATAAAGAATACACATATTACACATTTATTAACAGAGGCTAATTGTGAATTTGATACTGAAAGTGTTGTTAATAATAAAGATTTAAAATTTGTATTAATACAGAGTGAAATTACTAATATAGATGAAGATGCTTTTAGAGATAATCCTAATATTTTAGTGTATCATGTTTGTGGTGCTAAGTATTATAGTAATGTTCATAAATATGATTTAAACTATATAGAAGGAAGACAATTAAGTTGCGTTGATGATACTGTATCTCCGGCTGGTATCTTGGTCAAAAGTGCAATGAGAAAAAGTTTGTTTTATTATTTAAAACCTTATGCTAAATATTATGATATTAACGGAGTTTTATTTACTAAAAACGGTTTACAATTATTATTTTATCCAATAGGGAAGAAAGATCAATCATATAAGGTTCCCGATGGTGTGACTAATATTGGTAATTCTGCTTTTAGAAGTGCCAAGAATTTAAAAACCGTCACTGTTCCGGCTTCCGTTAAAAGTATAGGTGACGAAGCCTTTTTTGGAACAAATTTAACTTTATTTGTTAAAAAAGGTTCTTATGCAGAAACCTTTGCTAAAGAACATAAAATAAAAATTAAAAACTATTAAATATAATTTAGGAGAAAAATATGGCAAGAATATGTCCTGAGTGTGGGTATCCAAATCCCGACGGTAGAACTAGTTGTTTTAGATGTAATACTGATATAAGTGATGACAGAATGTTTAGAGAAAGTAATGAAAGGCAATCAATGTTTTTTAAAGATTGTTTCTCCTTTTGTTATCCTTCAATAAATGATAAAAGGGGATTGTTAAGAGCCATAAATATTATGGTATTGACTTTCTATATTTTGTTTATTTTAACTATTGTATGTGGTATTACTATTGCTGTTAAGGAAGATAGATTAATTAGAGATATTGGTAATTCAACCAATAATTCAACTAATTCAATAATGCCTCCTATACTTCCGGATACTCCATTTAATCCTTACGGAGGTGGATATTAATGAATACTTTGTTTGGTAATATTCCAATATGGACTTTTATAATATTCTTTATAGTTTCTTTATTTATTTTGGGAATATCTATATTCTTTAGGTTTTTGTATAATGTTTTGCAATTAATGATGCAAATAAATAATCAATTAACAAATTTAGGAGAAGATATTCAATCTATAAAACAAAGTTTTGAAGGTTCAAATTCAACAGAAAATGAAGAAACTGAAGAATAATATAAAGTTATTAAATTAGGAGCCTCTCGGCTCCTTTTTTTATCATTTTTATTTCTTTATTTTTCTATTATTCTTGCTTCTTTAGGTGGGAGGGTGAGAGGTCCTATGTCCATAAATGCAATTGAGGTTTCACTGTCTTTCAAAGTGGCCTCTTGGTCTGTTAGGTTGGTTATGCAGTAGAACTTTTGGCCTTTTTCATTGGTTAAAAGGTCTTGGCGGATGCCACAGTTTTCATAATCAAGGGTGACGTAATCTTTTAATAGGTCATAGACAAAGGTTTTAAAATCACCCTGAGGATTCTTTGTATAAGCGTCAGCTTTGGCGTCTTGCCAATAGCCTGTGGGATTAAGAGATTGTCTCTCAAACTCTGCCGCAAAGAGAGAGCCCATACAAATTACCGCACCTTCTCCCAATTGTTTTTTTACAATCAAAGGTTTATCCTTATATGTTCCTAAGACTTCCAATCCTTCTCCCACATATTCGGCATAACGTTTATAGCCTATCAAATCCATATCTTTATATTTGACGGGAAATTCTTCGCTACCTATGTTGCCAAAGGTTTTCATAGCTTTTGATACATCGTCCGTAGCGTCTTTTTTTGATTGGTTTTCAATATCTCTTTCGAGATGGATAGGAGATGTGGTATGGATTTCAAAAATATCCACAAAACAGGCTATGTTTGAACCGTTGCTTTGAGATAATCTGTTATAGAAAATATCATAAGCACCAAAGTGGGATTCCGTAACTAAAATGCCCCCTCTCTTCACAAAGTCGGCGAGTTTTCTTGACAAAGTGGCAGACAGAGCATAGACATAGGGCATAATCAGGACCTTAATGCTCTCATCTATCCCTTCAAGAACTTCTCTGTCATTGATATAGCAAAGGTTTCCGCTCATGGCATAGAGAGTTTTGGTCCACCCGTTTATTGAATTTACCAAATCATCTATGTTTTTATTAATACAGAATTGGACAATGTCATTGGATGTGGATTTGTATATTCCTATTTCCGGCTTTTTTGGCATTGCCTCTAAAAGTCCTTTGTCAAAGAGTTCTCTCAGATATTCTCCGGTTTCTTTGGCACCTATGTATGATTTATCCTCTTTTAACATGGAATAGTCATTGTCACTGGTGACTCTGGCAGCCAAATAGGTATATTCGTTGTTGTAAGGGTTCAGTCCCCATGCGGGAGCTTCCACACCTAAGGTTTCACTGTCAAACTGCCAATGTATAAATCCTTTTATTCCCAATCCTACTTGAGGAATGAAAACATTGAGAAAATCTTGTTTATTTAAGTGTTTGGCATACATGGCGGCAGATCCGTATCTCAAATGACTTTCCACATTATAACAAACCTTTCCTTTAGCAGAGGAAGTAGTTTGTAAAGGTTGAGTGGGAAAACCGTTGGTGGTGCCGGCAAAACAATCACAAGGGAGGCTCATTTCAAAATCGTCCACTCCCGTGAGAGAGTTGAAACAGTCCCCTGTGTTAGGCACTGGGTGGAGATATACAGGGTGGTTTTTGTCTATTTCCTTAGCTATTTCTACCCTTGCTTTGGCTTCCTTTGCCATGGTTTCAAGAGCAAAGAGCCTATAATCCAAAAAATCACCTATGGTTTCTCCGGTCCTCGGCAACTCTACTTCTGAAAAATCTATGTAGCATCTTCCCCATTTATTATTTAGGTTGTTTATATCTTTATATTGAATTTTCAGCCAATCAATAAAGGCCTTTTTGCAATTATCACAATAACAAAACAGGTTTTCTAATTTTGGAGCTCTCTTGGATAAATTATGTTCCGGCTCATTCCACATATCCCACATAAACATGGCAGGGTGGTCCTTATATCTGTTTATCAGTTGTTTAATAAATTCCATTCTGCACCTAAAGGCTTCTTGGTGGTTGTAGCAAGGGCCCGGGTAGCCTCCTATTTGTCGACAGGAAACTTCTCTTTCTATAAACACTTGACCGTTAATATCAACAGGTCTGCAATCCGGATATTTTTCATAAATGTAAGAAGGGCAAACATCACAAATAACATTTATGGTGACTCGCAAGCCAAAGCCTTTGGCAAGTTCCATAAGAGCATCCAAATCACCGAAGTAAAATTCTCCCTCTTTCCTCTCTGACCAACGCCATTGTGCCCAAAATTTCACATCTGTGAAGCCGGCAGCTTTCAATAGTTTTAAATCTCTTATCCAAAGTTCAGCCTTTGGAGTAGGAGCTCTGTAATACTGAGCCCCGTATATAAATGGAAAATTCATAATTAAATCCTTTATAAAAAAAGCCCTCTTAATAAAGAGGGCATTAAAATCATAAAATTATTTTCCGGTTACAACGGAAACTGTTTCAAGGGCTATCATAAGCTCCTCGTTTGTTGGTATAACCAAAGCTTTTCCGCTGTTATCCGTAGTTAAATCGGCTCTTTCACCCATAACCTTATTCTTTTCCGGGTCAAGGTGAACGCCCAAAAATTCCATGTTTGTTAAAACGCCTCTTCTGACAGGTTCGGAGTTTTCTCCGATACCGCCTGTAAAGACAATGGCATCAACTCCGTTCATAGCTGCCGCATAAGCACCGATAAACTTCTTAATACTATATACAAGCATATCATAGGTAAGTTTGCATCTCTCGTCGCCATTGCCCATACCTTCAATAATATCTCTCATATCACTGCTTTTGCCGCTAATACCCAAAAGACCGGACTTTTTGTTAAGAATTTTGTCCATTTCTTCGGGAGAGATATTGTGCTTTGCTTCAATAAAAGTAATGGCTGAAGGGTCAACGTCACCGGCACGGGTTCCCATAATAAGACCGGGCTCGGGAGTCAATCCCATGGTTGTATCAATAACCTTTCCGCCTTTAACGGCAGCAATAGAGGAACCGTTTCCTAAGTGGCAGGTAATAATCTTGCTGTCTTCAGGCTTTACTCCATAATCTTTTTTAAGCCATTCTAAAGCTTCTTTTGTAATAAATTTGTGACTTGTGCCGTGGAAACCGTATCTGCGGACACCGTTTTCTTCATAATATTTATATGGAAGAGCATACATATAGGCATGCTTGGGCATGGTTTGATGGAAAGCTGTATCAAAAACAGCAACTTGTGGAGCTTTTGTAATTTCCATACAGGCCTTAATACCTAAGGCATTGGCAGGGTTGTGAAGAGGAGCAAGAGCTGATAAGTCGTCAATATCTTTAAGAGCTTTTTCGTCAAGGAGAACAGGGTCAGAATATTTTTCTCCGCCGTGAACAACTCTGTGACCTATGGCATCAATTTCATCAACGCTTTTAATGGCACCGCTTTCAGGGTTGGTTAAAGCGTCAAATAAGATTTTCAGAGCCACACTGTGGTCTGCCATTTGAATATCTTTTTTATATTTTTCTTTTCCTTTGTAAGCAAAGTTTCCGCCGTCAAGACCAATTCTGTCACATTGACCTTTTGCAAGAACATCTTCCGTTTCACTGTCAATAAGTTGAAATTTTAATGAAGAAGATCCGGAATTTAATACCAATACTTTCATTTTTTCCTCTGAATATAATTATTAAAGTAAATATCTTTCTCTAAATTTAATATTACACCATTTATATTATATCACTTTATAACAATATTTTTCAATTTTTAAAAAAACAGAGATTTAACCGATTTGTTTAGAAATTATATGTTTTTAAAATTCGGTAATTTTTTATTTATAATGAGAGAAAAAAACGACAGTTTAAATATTATTTTAGATTTATTCATAAATAATCTTGTAATATCATTTTAGTTGTGGTATAATATAATTGGAATTGGTTATTTTAATAAAGTGATTAATAAATAATAATTGTGACAGAAGAAATTAAATAAGAGGAGGCTTTAAATGACGAACATTTTAAATTCAATATTTTTGATAGGAGCCGGTATTATAGGTATAATAATAGGGATTTCTTTATTATTTATTGCAGGAAGTTTTTATTCTGACATTGTTTATCGTATTATTCATCTTGGTTTAGTGAATAAATTATTTGATGAAACTCTTCATTTAAAATGGTTGGGGGTAATAATAGAGATTCCTCTGTTTATTGTTTCATGTTTTGGTTATTTTTATTGTTATTATAAATTTATTCCGGAAATTCTTGGAACCGTTTTGGGAATAGCCGGAACTGTAATATATATAATACTTTATATTTGTATGATAAAAATGAAAGTTGGTGACGAATATTATAATTTTTTCAGCCGTCACAGTGGTGGTGATATGGACGGAGATATGGGTCAGGATATGTAAAAAAAGCCTCCCAATGAGAGGCTTTTTAATATCTTATTATTTTACATTCTTTGGGAACACATGCTTCTCCTAAATCGAGTTCTTTGGGAGCTTTAATCATTTTAAGATTTGAACAATCGACAAAAGCAGCTAAACCGATTAGTTTAACATTTTTAGGAATAACTATTTTTTCAAGACTTTTACAACCCATAAATGTAGCAACATATATCATTTCCAGACTGTTTGGTAAATTAATTTCTTTTAAATTGTGACTTTGTTGAAATGTTCCGGTAAATAAGGCTTGGATTCCTTCAGGAATTGTGACACTTTCAAGATAATCACAACCATCAAAAGCTAAATCAGGAATAAGATTAACACTTTGAGGAACAATAAATTCTTTTATTTCTTTTGCCGGTGGAAATGTAATAAGAACAGTTTTATCTTTATTATAAAATACACCATCTACCGAGGTAAAATTAATATTGTCAGGACTTATATTTATTTCTTTAAGGGCTGAATTAATCCAAAAGGCACCTCTGCCTATGTCAGTTACCTTATCTGAAATAATTATTTTTTCAATTAGATTACAACTAAAGAAAGCTTTATCTGCAATTTCTGTGACGCTATCTGGAACTATAAATGTTTTATCTTTTTTGTTTTCAGGGTATCTTATTAATATTGTTTTTTCTTTATTGTATAAAACTCCTTCAACTGAAGAATAATAAGGATTATCATCATCAACATTTATTTCTTCAAGATTATAACAAGTGTCAAAACTTTCTTTATCAATTTCAGATATATTTTTAGAAATATTGATTGTTTTAAGATCAGAACAACAACTAAAGCCATTTATTTTTGTAAATTGGTCAGGAACATTAAAAGTAGTATCAATGTCAAGTCTTGAAATAGACTGTCCGTCATCAAAAAATGCCATTCCATATCCAAAAACTTTACAATCTTCCGGTAAAGACTCCATATAAAAATCAAGTCCTATAGGAACTAATACCATATTTAGGCTTTCACAATCTTTAAAAACATCTGTGCCTATTTCTCTAACGCTCAGTGGTATAAGAACTTTTTTTAGATTTATACATTTTTCAAATGCATTATCTTCAATTTCTATTACACTATCCGGGAGATTTATTTTTTTGAGGCTGACGCAAGCATCAAATGCGTATGCTTCTATTACTTCAACACTATCCGGAATATTTATTTTTTCCAAACTGAAACAATAATCAAATACAGCTCTTTTAATTCTTACTATTCCATCCGGAATCTTAATTTTATTAAGTTTAACACAACCTGAAAACAATCCGGGTTCTAATTCTTCTAAATTGTTTGATAGTTTTACAGATTCAAGTTCCATACAATTCATAAAAGCGGTCATACCTATTTTTTTTACCGTATTTGGAATAACTACCTTTGTAATTGATGTTTTTTTAAATGCATTTTCTGCTATTTCTATAACACCTTTAGGTATAATAATTTCTTTTTCATTTCCGGTATATTTAAGAAGAATATTGTTCTCAATCTTAAAACCCATAATTTTGCCTCTATGATTTATTTTCTACTTATATTATATCATAATAAAAACAAAAAAGCAATTAAAAATAAGGTATTTTTAAATATTATTGATTTGTGTCGTTTTTTTATTACTTTTAGAGGAATGTTTTTTGATTTGTAAGGTAGATATAAAAAAAGTGGAGCCTTAGCTCCACAATTTTGTATTTTATAAATTAGTATAAAGCTTGGCAGGCTGTTATGGCAACAACATTCATAATGTCACTGGCTTTACAACCACGAGATAGGTCGTTAACAGGCTTCTTTAATCCTTGTAAAACAGGACCGTAGGCTTCAGCCTTGGCAAGTCTTTCGGTTAACTTGTAAGCAATGTTTCCGCAGTTAAGGTCCGGGAATATTAAAACATTTGCTTTACCGGCAACGGGAGAGCCGGGAGCCTTGCTGGCACCTATAGCCTCAATTAAAGCGGCATCAGCTTGAAGTTCACCGTCAATGCAGAGATTTGGACATCTTTCTTTTGCTATATTTGTAGCTTCAATAACTTTATCAATAATCGGGTCGTGAGCGGAGCCCTTTGTTGATAAGGATAACATGGCAACCTTAGGGTCAATGCCGCAAAGCTTTTCCATAGTAATGGAGGATTGAATAGCAATTTCTGCCAATTCTTGAGGGTTGGGGTTAATAACCAAACCGCTGTCGGCATAAATGAAAACTCCGTTTGCACCATAGGGGCAGTCGGGAACTATCATTAAGAAAAATGCGGAAACACATTGGCAACCGGGGGCAGCTTTAAGAATTTGAAGAGCAGGTCTGATGGTGTCGGCAGTAGAGTGACTTGCACCGGAAACCTGACCGTCAGCCATACCTTCGTTAACCATCATACAACCAAAGTATAGAGGTTGTTCCATGAAAGTTTTGGCTTTTTCCATGGTCATACCTTTTTTCTCTCTCATCTTACAGAATTTTTCTGTAAATTCGTCAAAATATTCGCTTTTGGTATGATCAATGATTTTACAACCGGATATATCTGCACCGGATTCCTTTACTGCTTTTTCAATTAATTCTTCTTTTTGAATTAATACCACATTTGCCAGTCCTTCTTTAACTACCATTTCGGCAGCTTGAACGGTTCTGACATCTTCTGCTTCGGGAAGACAGATGGTAAGTTTGGCATCTCTTGCTTTAGCATAGATGCGTTCCATAACTGAGTTCATAATTAACCTTCTTATTGAAATATTTTATATTCTTAAATTTTGTTATTCCCCTTATATTCCTACTCACGTAGCAGAGGGCCGGGGAGTGGACCGCTTTTTGCTTTAATTGTCGTAGCCTACATATTCGTCATCGTCAGAGTCATCATAAGGGTTTCCTTGAGGTGAGGGCTCTTGACGAGGTTGATAGTTTCTGTCGTCGGCAACATTATATCTGCTTTCGGTTGATTGAAGTTGATTTATAATTTTATGTTTGGCGTCCATTGTATCGTTTTTAAGATAATCTATTCCGTTAAGAATGGAATCAAAGGCACCTTCAACATAATTGTTGGCGTAAGCAATAGCGCTTTTAGCTTGTTTGGTAGCATCCATAATGGCGTCATTGGCTTCTTGGTTAGCTTTTTTCATCACATAAGTGTCACTGACCAATCTTTCTGCTTCACGCTCTGCGGCTTCTATAATGGCTGCGGCTCTTGAGTCTGCTTGTGCAACAATACTGTCTGCTCTTTGGTTGGCTTCGGAAATTATACTATCTCTTCTTGCCACTATATCTTGAGCTGTGGTAATTTCGTCGGGCAATTCACTTTGGATTTTGTTAATTATGACAATGGCGTCGTCGTCTTTAATCCAACTATAGCCCAAAAATCCCGGAGCGTCTTCGATAGAATCCACAAGATTTTCTATATATTTATTGATCTTGCTGACAGCAACTCCACCTTTTTCCATAATACTCTTAGGTGATTTTTTATTGTCCATTTGATGCCTTCCTTTTTTCGGCGATTTTATTCTTTAAAGGTTCTATAACGCAGGGGGGAACAAGGCCTTCAGGAGATGCGTTGAAAAGAACCAAATCTTTTACCGTTGATGAACTTATGAAAGAATGTTCCGCACGGGTCATCAAAAACATAGTTTCAACATCTTCAGCAAGCCTTTTGTTCATTAATGCCATTTGAAATTCATATTCAAAATCCGTTAAAGCACGAAGTCCTTTAATGGCAACTTTTGCTTCATGTTCTTTACAAAAATCTACCAAAAGCCCGGAAAAAGAACTGACTTCCACGTTTGGTATATTTTTGGTAGCCTCTTTAATGAGATCCATTTTTTCTTCAATGGTAAAAAGAGGTTTTTTTGAAGGGTTTATGGCACAAGCTACAATTACTTTGTCAAAGATTTTACTTGCTCGCTCAATAATATCCAAATGACCATTGGTAATAGGGTCGAAACTACCCGGATAAACGGCAATATTCATTTAATTTTTTATATCCTTGTTTATAATTTGATAATATATCTATGATAATTATACCACTTTTAAGGTTTTTTTTCAATTTATAAAAGGGGTGGATAAAAAAATATATATTTATATGTTATTTTTTGTCACAAAAAGTGTAAATTCTTTTAGTAGGTAAAATGGTTTTTAAAAGGCAAAAAAAGTGGCTTGGCACAGAGCCAAGCCCAAAAAAGTAATATGTTAAGATATATTATAAAAACCAAATGTATCTCGGTTTATTTTCGTTTGTGAGTGGATCTTTCTTCCCTTTTACTTTTTTTCTCTTCCTTTCTTGTTTCCCGTTTCGTTGTGGTGGTTTTTGTGGAAGGTTTGTTTGTATCGTATCTCTTTACATGGCTTCCTTCGTCAGTTCGCTTTACGGGAGATACTCCGCTTCCTTGATCCATTCTTTTAACACCGGTGTCCGTTTTCCTTGTATCTATTCTGTCGTGGGTGAGTTTAGTATCTTGTCTTGGACGTTCCCAGGTGTATCTTTCATCATCTTTTCTCGGAGTCACTCTTTCCACAGGGCGTCTGTCCTTGATTATGGTTTGAGTGTGATCTTTGTCCTTTTTTTCTATTTCAATTCTTTTTGGTGTGGCATGATATCTGGTATCATCTCTTTGGGGACCGTAATATCTCTTATCTGTTAAATCTTTTTTGTAAAACGGACTTCTCTTGTAATCTATTTTAAGAGGGTTCATCTTTTCTTCTTCAAAGAGAGGTCGTCTTTCTTGTGCCATTCTTTCTGAGAAGGTGTGTATTCTTCTTGGTTTTTTGGGTGGTTTGATTCGTTCAAATTCCACTAAGGTGTGAATTATATTGTCACGATGGTGACTGTCATATCCCCAAAATACAAAGGGGTTGGGGCGATCGTCAAATTTTAAGACCCTTCTCGGTGGATTGTTATATGATCTGTAAACCTTTATAACTCTGTCATGATATGTGTGATAATCACTTCTCACCGGTTCCATATATGGATATAATTGGTATAAGAATAAGAGAGCTGCCAAAAGGTTTACGCTGTCATAAGTATTACCTGAGTATGGGGAAACTTTTTTGTCATAATAGTAATCGGAAGCGTAGTCATACTGAGGTTTGTTGTTCCAATATGTATATTCTACTATGTCAAGATCGTTGTAAACATATCTGTCATCATACCAAGTGTCTCCAATTTCCCAGTCTATCACATCATTTGCCACCAAACTCATAAGCAAAGCATCGGAAATGAGAATATTCCTGTCTAAAAGTCCGTAGCTGAGTCTTGAACCGTAGAGTTCATATCCGTCCTTGTCTATACACATTATTGTGGGAAATTCCGTTACACCAAAGACTTGAGAGATAATCCTATTTTCTTCAAAGGAGTTGTCAACAATAACCCACATTACATCTTCTGTGGCAGCTATTAATTGACCGTTAAGAAGAATTTCATCTCTCATTTTGTAAGTAGCATCATTGTCGTCTATAAACCACAAAATGACATTTATTTTATTTATTCTTGCATAAGTAATTGCGTCGGTGCAATAGGGAGTCACTTGCAGGTCCGCGGAAAAGACTCCCACGCAGAGCAAAAGTAATACTCCAATTAATATTTTTTTCATTTTTAATCACCTTTTTTCTTATTTTTAATTTTATCTCTCACTTATATTATACCACTTTTTCGGAATTTTTGTTTCATTTAAGCATGATATACAAAAAAGAGAGAGCATAAAGTATAAATTTCTTTTCACTATCATTTGTTAAAATTTTATCAGGTTTCTTATTAATTAAGACAATTATCAATCAAAAAAACCTTCTTTTGAAATTAGCTTTTTGTTTTTTTACGAACAATACTTTTGAATTATATGTGTGTTCTTCTTTAAATTTGCATTTTTGCCATAAAAAAAGTATAATAAAAATGGAAATAAGAAAAAGGATATAATTAAATATGTCAAAAAAAATTAAAAAAATCGGAGTTCTAACCAGTGGTGGAGACGCTCCCGGAATGAATGCAGCCATAAGAGGTGTGGTCAGAACAGCTATATCAAATGATGTGGATGTATATGGAATTCATTGGGGATACCAAGGTCTTATGGAAGGGAAAATCGAACAGATGAACGCTCGAGACGTTAGTGGTTTCGGTTCTCTCGGTGGAACAAAATTGGGTTCTGCCCGTTCTCCGGAATTTAAGACAGAAGAAGGAATTAAAAAGGCTATAGAATATTTGAAAGCTTTTGAAATAGAGGGTTTGGTAGTCATAGGCGGTGACGGTTCTTTGAGAGGTGCAATGGATTTGCACAACAGAGGAATTAAAGTTGTGGGTATTCCCGCATCTATTGATAATGATATTGCTCATACTGATTTTTCAATAGGTTCAGATACGGCTCTTAACACTATTTTGGATGCTTTGGACAAGATAAGAGACACTGCTTCAGCACATTACCGTGGTTTTGTTTTGGAAGTTATGGGTAATAAAAACGGATATTTGGCTCTCACTTCAGGAACTGCCGGTGGTGCCGAACTTATTATTGTTCCCAGCACGAAAATAGATAAAGATAAGATTATTCATCAAATAAAATCAGCCTTCTTGAGAAAGAAATCTTCCTTTATTGCTGTATGTGCGGAAGGTGCTTCCACTCCCGAGCAAAATATTTCCGATCTCATTGTCAGCTATATAAAGGAAGCGGGCTTTGAGTGCAGAAAAACTGTTTTGGGACATGTTCAAAGAGGTGGAAAGCCTACGGGAAGAGACAGAATCTTAGGCAATGCTTTTGGTCATGCAGCTGTAATACAACTCATAAAGGGTAATTCCGGAATTATGGTTGGAGATGTGGGAAACAATATTGAATGCACTCCCATTCCAAAGGTATGTGAAGATACAAAGAACATAAAACTTCCGAAAGAAGTATTGGATGTTATAGACGACTTAATGATATGACGGTTTCTTTTTATACCTTAGGTTGTAAAGTTAATCAATACGAAACGGAAAAAATTAGAGCTCTCTTTGAACAAGAGGGCTTTATTACTGTGCCGTTTTCTGAAGGTGCGGATATTTGTGTCATTAACACTTGCACTGTCACTGGAGTGGCTGACGGTAAGAGCAGAGCTGTTATCAGAAAAGCAAAACATATTAATCCGGAGACTTTTGTGGTGGTGACAGGTTGTTATTCCCAAACACACAAAGAAGAAGTTGAGGCTTTAGAAGAATGTGACCTTGTGGTGGATATTAAAGATAAACTTAAAATACTTTATTATATCAAATCACAAATCACAAATTCCATCCCCCCGTCAGTTTCTAACGAAACTGCCACCCGGGTGGGTGGGAGCCCTCAAGGCTCCGAAAAGTCAATAGACTTTTTGGAGAATGGGCAAGCCTATCGGCTTAGGGGGACAGAGGATTCTCATGAAACAGAAGGACAAGCTCAAAAAATCACTCTTAGGCAGAGAACTCGGGCGGTTTTGAAAGTTCAAGACGGATGCCACCAATTTTGTTCTTATTGTTTGATACCTTTTGCAAGAAAAGAGCTTTACAGTGAACCCATAGAAAATGTTATAGAAGAAGTTCAAAACCTTTGTGATAACAATTATAAAGAGATTATTTTGACGGGTATTAGACTGGGCTCCTATAATTATGAAGGAAATGACCTTTCCGCTCTCATTAAAATTATTTTAGAAAAAACCTCCATTGAGAAAATCAGGCTCTCTTCCATAGAAATGTGGGAGATAGATGACAAGCTTTTGGAGTTAATGAGTGACAGAAGGCTCTGTAATCACCTTCACATTCCTTTGCAACAGGGCACAGACCAAATACTCAAGCTTATGAACAGACCCTATACTTCAGGGGATTATTTTTCTCTTATTGAAAAAATAAGAAATAAAATTCCCGATATAGGCATAACTACGGATGTTATTGCCGGGTTCCCTCAGGAAACGGATGAACTCTTTGAACAAAGTTGTGATTTTATCACAAAAGTCGGTTTCTCTCGTTTACATGTCTTTAAGTATTCTCGTCGTCCGGGAACCGGTGCGGATAAAATGGAAGGTCAAATTGAGCCCGGGTTAAAAAAAGACAGAGTGAATACTTTGACGGAAATAGGAGAGAAATTATCATACTCCTTTGGAAAAAAGCACATAAACAAAGATTGTGAAATGATTTTTGTTCAAAAGAAGAAAGATGGTTTTCTTTATGGCTATACAGATAATTATATGGAAGTTATGACAGATAAGCCTTATTCTAAGAATGTTTATATGAAATTGAAACCTAAATCCTTGTCTCAAAAAGGAGTTTTGATTTTATAAAGCAATAGGCTTATGGTTTATTTTGCATTCTTCATTTTGCATGGTCCCTTTTATCTCGCAAGTGAGGGAATGCAAAAGGGAGAATAGGCTTTTTGCAGTAATGGAGCCTTTATTATTAGCGGAGAAAGGTGCCCCCTTGTGGGGGCATTTTGTTATTATGTTGAAATTAAAGGTCATTTTGTGGTATAATTACATTGTAGTTTATTTAAAACTAATATTATAGTAGAAAACTTATTATTTCAAATCACAAAATCGTGACGCTATGCACCATTAAAATTGGTGGGGATTGTGATTTGTTGTGTCTACAAAATATAGGATTATATATGGAATTTAAAGGTTTAACACAAAAACAGGCAGAAGAGAGTGCCTTAAAATACGGAAAGAATACTTTAACACAACTTCCCCCTGTGCCACTGTGGAAGAAAATACTTTTGGGATTTACGGATCCCATGCTTTTAATTCTCTGTGTGGCTTTGTTGGTTCAATTAGTTTTGTTTTTACTCAAAAAGGCCGAATGGTATGAACCTGTTGGTGTTTTTGTTGCCATTATTATAGCTAACGGTGTGGCTTCTATAAGTGAGAATCGTCAGGAAGGCAAGGCTTTTGCCATGAAAGCCGAAGAAGAAGCTAAGGAAACCACAAAAATCATTCGTGACGGAGTATTATCCGAAAGGCATGTTTCCGAAGTTGTGACGGGAGATATTATTTTCCTTCAAGCGGGAGACAAAATCCCCGCAGACGGTGAAGTGGTTCACGGAAGGATTATGGTAGACCAAGCTGTTCTCAACGGTGAAACCGAAGAAGCGGAGAAAATCCCCAACACCAATGATGAAGAGTATGATATTAAAGACCTTGTTAACCCTTACTACATATACAGAGGTTGTGTTGTAGTTGAAGGTGAAGCCTACCTGAAAGTCAAGGTTGTGGGAGATGCCACTTTATTTGGTCAATTGGCTTTGGAAGTTCAAGAAGAAAAAAGAGCCACTCCTTTGCAGGTTAAACTGGGTAAATTGGCAAAAGATATATCTACCTTTGGTTATATAGGTGCCGTTTGTATTATTCTTGCGGTTATAGGAAAAGCCTATTTTACAGGTTCTGTGAACAACGACCTTATGAGTTGGGTGCAACTTATACTAAATGCTATAACCATTGCAGTCACCATTATAGTTTGTGCGGTTCCCGAAGGGCTTCCCATGCTCACATCTATTTTAATGTCTTTCCAAAGTATTAAAATGATTAAAGACAATGTTCTTGTGCGTAAAATCAACGGTTTGGAAACCAGTGGTAGTTTGAGTATTCTTTACAGTGACAAAACAGGAACCATTACGGAAGGAAAGCTTTCCGTTGTTTCTGTGACTTGTGGAGATTTGACAAGTTTTAACAATCTCATATCTGCATCAGATACTTTTACAGAAGATTATCTCATAGGAACGGGACTTAACAATTCAGCTATGGAAAGCAACGGAAAGGCCATTGGCGGAAACAATACAGACCGTGCCTTAATGCAATTTCTCATAAATGAAGATAAAATAAAGTCTTTGGACAAAAGTGTTATTGAAGAGTTTCAATCTTTTGATTCAGCAAAAAAGTATTCTTCTTTGACAGTAAAACAAGGCGACAGGTCTGTTTCCTACATAAAAGGTGCACCGGAAATAATTGTGAATAAATGCACCTCTTTCGTAGACCAAAAAGGGCAAGTTAAGGAAGGTCTTGACAAAGATGCTATTAATGCCTTTATGAATGAACAAGCAGGCAGATCTATGAGACTTTTGGCTGTGGCAAAGACTGAGGGTAAAGAAATAGGAGACAATCTCACTTTGGTTTGTATACTTTCCATAAGAGATAATGTTCGTCCTGAGGCCGTAGACGCCATAAGAGAAGTTCAAGGTGCCGGTATTCAAGTGGTTATGATTACAGGGGACAGAAAGGAAACAGCTGAAGCCATTGCCAAAGAAGCGGGGCTTATGCGACTTAAAAGTGATGTTGCCTTAACTCACGCAGAGCTGGATGCCATGACTGATGATGAAATAAAGGAAATTTTACCGAATTTGCGAGTAGTGTCCCGTGCTATTCCCACTGATAAAAGCAGACTTGTGCGATTGGCACAGGAACTTGATTTGGTTGTGGGTATGACGGGAGACGGTGTAAATGACAGTCCCGCTCTTAAAAAAGCTGATGTGGGATTTGCCATGGGTAGCGGAACGGAAGTTGCCAAAGCTGCGGGAGATATTACCATTTTAGATGATAATTTCCTCTCCATTGAAAAGGCCATACTTTACGGAAGAACCATGTTTAGAAGTATAAGAAAGTTCCTTATATTCCAGTTAACCGTAAATGTGGCTGCGGTGCTCACTTGTTTTTTAGGACCTTTAATGGGGCAGGATGTGGTATTGACTGTTATTCAGCTTCTGTTAATTAATTTGGTTATGGACACCTTGGCTGCCATAGCTTTTGGTAGTGAGCCGGCTCTTAAAGAGTATATGAAAGATAAACCTATTCCCAGACGAGAACCCATTGTGACGTATAAAATGTATTCGCAAATAGCTTTGATAGCATTTTACATTACCTTTATTTGTTTGGCAATACTGTTTATTCCCGCCATAAGGGATTTGTTTGAAAACAGTCATGAAATGTATTTGAGAAGTGCTGTATTTGCCACATTTATGATGGCCATTGCTTTTAACGGTTTCAATGCAAGGACCGCCAAATTAAATTTACTTGACAAAATAGGCAGAAATATAAATTTCTGGTTTATAATGCTACTTATATTTGTGTTGCAATTTGTGTTTGTCACCTTTGGAGGAAAGGTTTTGGCTGTAGAACCTTTATCTTTCCACAGTTGGATGATATGTTTGGTATTTGCTTTAGTGGTTATACCATTGGAATTCTTCCGAAGAAGCATTATGTATTTGTTTAGATAAGAAAGAATAGGATAATTATGTATTGTGCCGTTAAATAAATATTATTCTTTTATTTTCTGTTTAAGATTATGGTTTGCTTATCAAATATAATATTATGAATTTTGTTTATGAAGAAGAAACTTCTCAAAGGTTGGATGTATATTTGGCGTCAGTGACGGATCTGTCCCGTTCTCAAATACAAAAACTTGCTACCGATGAGAAAATAAGAGTTAATGATAAACTTCAAAAGAGTAATTTTAAATTATCTCTCGGAGATATTATAGAATTCACATATATGGAGTCTGTTCCTTCCGGTGTGGAGGCAGAGAATATTCCCATTAACATAGTTTATGAAGATGAAGACTTGTTGGTGGTGGATAAACCTAAGGGTATGAGTGTTCACCCTGCCCCCGGCTCTCCAAATCACACCCTTGTAAACGCTCTTTTGTATCATTCAAAATTTCTGTCTTCCATTGGGGGCGAAGAGCGTCCCGGTATTGTACACAGGTTGGATAAAAATACTTCCGGGCTTTTGGTTGTTGCCAAAAATGATAAATGTCATAAGCTTTTGTCAGAAGCTCTAAAGAGGCGAGAGATTTCCAGAAAATATAAGGCTCTCGTTTGGGGTGTGCCGGATTTTTTGGAAGCAAAAGTGGATATGCCTATAGGCAGAGACCCCAAAGACAGAAAGAAAATGGCTGTTATAAGTGACGAGGAGTTAAAAAAGAGAGATGCGGTCACTCATATAAAGGTTTTGAAAACATTTTCTCATTTTTCTTTACTTGAATGTGTATTGGAAACCGGCAGAACTCATCAAATCAGAGTTCACTTGTCATATATAGGTTATCCCGTTTTGGGAGACGAAGAATATAAGGGAGTTAAAAAAAAACTACCATTTCAAATGGGATCGGCGAGGGAAATGGAGTTTAGGAAATTGTTATATAACGGTGAGGGGCAACTGTTACATGCTTATGAGATGTCCTTTGTTCATCCTATTAAAGGAGAGAGAATGACCTTTTCTTCCCCATTGCCTGAAAATTTTGAAAAAATGTTAAATTTTGTGGAATCTTTGGATTAGCATGTTAGTTAATGATATTAAAGTTAAAGAATTACCGGATAAGAATGAAATTTGGTCTGTTGCAAAAAAATATGATTTGAACCCTGTGCTATCTGCCATAATTCTTCAAAGGGGGATTAAGGATGATTTTGATATAAAAATGTTCCTTACAGGCGAAAGAGGTTATCTTCATGACCCCTTTGAAATGAAAGATATGTATAAAGCTGTGGAACTTCTCTCTGAAGCAAGACAGGAGAGGAAAAGAGTGGTGATTTTCGGAGATTACGATGTGGATGGTGCCTGCTCTCTTGCCATAGTGTATACAGCATTAAAGACCTTAAACTTCCGAGTAAATTGGTATCTTCCCGACAGGAAAAAAGATAAATATGACCTTCAAAAAAAGCATGTAGACGATATTGCCTTAATGGGTTGTGATTTGCTTATTACCACAGATACGGGCTCTAACGCTGTGGAAGCTGTGGAATATGCCAAAAAGAAAGGAATGAAGGTTTTGGTAACGGATCACCATTCCATTACAACTCAATCAAAGCCCGACGCTCTCGTAAATCCTCAAAGGGAGGATTGTTCCTATCTCTTTAAAAGATTAAGCGGAACCGGAGTGGCTTTTAAGCTTGTTGTGGCTTTTTTGCACAAATTTGCTTTAAATCCTTATGCTTTTACGGATTCTGTTATAGATTTGGTCACTCTTGCCACTATAGCTGACGTTATGCCTTTGCTGGATGAAAACAGAGTTTTGGTAAAAATGGGTCTTGAAACTATGGTTCAAAAAGCCCATGTGGGAGTTCAAACTCTGTTGCGAGAAGCTAATTTGTATAAGGATATTACAAGCACTCAGCTTTCTTTTAAAGTAATACCAAAGCTAAACTCTGCCGGGCGAATGGGAAGAGCGGATTTGGCATATAAATTATTAATAGAAAACGATCCTTTAAAGGCTTTAGAGTTATATAAGGAAATTTGTGACTTAAACGAAGAAAGGCTTGCCCTTGAGGACAGGGCGGAAAGGGAAGCGGATGAGATTATAAAAGAACAAGGCATGACAAAGGACAATGTTTTGGTTCTGTATAATCCAAATTGGAATAATGCCATTTGCGGAAATGTGTCCTCAAAGCTAAACAAAAAATATAACAAACTAACCGTTGTTTTCGGTAAAATGGAAGGGGAAGAGGAGTTTGTTAAAGGTAGCGCAAGGCAAAAGGAAAATATAAACCTTTTGGAACTTGTGGGAAAATGTGAAGAGTTTTTGGAACAGTATGGAGGCCACAAAGAAGCTGTGGGCTTAACCATAAGACCGGAAAATATTGATCTTTTCAGAAAAAAAATAAATGAAGCTTATGGGACTATAGAAAAGGATGAAGCCTTTTTGTGTGATATCAGTTTAAAACCTGAGGCTATTGATATAAATCTTTGTGAAGAACTCACTAAACTTATGCCCTATGGCGCTTGTAATGAAGAGCCTCTGTTTTTAACAAGAAATATGAGAATTGCTCAAGCAAGAAATATGGGCAAAGAGGCACAGCATACAAAATTGACCTTTCAGATAGATACTAATCGGTTTATTGAGGGGGTTATTTGGAATCAAAAAGACGAAAGATTAGCTCCCGGAGTTGTGGTAGATGTAGCATATAATTTGGAAATAAATGATTTTAATTTTCAAAAATTACCACAGATGAAAATAGCGGCACTAAAGATAAGGGAAGAAGGAAATTAAAGATTTTAAAATCACAAAAACCCATCTCAAAAAAGTTTCGTTACGCAAGAGCTTTTTAGGGTGAGTCTGACAACTTAGGTGTTGGCTTAAATTATTAGGCTTCTATCGTAAAATTTGCAGTTTTGCAAATTTTACTCCTGACCACCCACCACAATGGCTAACGCCTTGTGGTCCCCCCTCCTTCCAAATCCCTAAAAGTTTCGCTATTCGCTCAACTTTTTGGAAACCCTTGGATGAAAGGAATTTGCGGTTGCAAATTCAGTTCAAAGAGGGTGAAGTAGGTTTGCTAATAATAGGAAATGTTATAACGATATGGCAAAAGAACAATTAGGATATATTTCTATACTATACACCATAGGTGCTATATTTATTGTTTTATTTCACAGTGTGAATTATATACAACCTTCTTGGACAGTCAAGTATACCCATATTCTTGGAATAATGACAATGGTTATTTTTCTGTTTTTTGCCGGTTTTCTTTTGAGTTATACAAACGGAGTAGAGAGAAAAGGGTTTAAAAACTATATTTGGGGTAAAGTTCAAAGGTTGTTGATTCCTTACTGGTTTCTCAGCACAGTGGTTTATCTTATAAAGTGGCTTGTAATGGGGGATAGCATTGGTATATATAGCTATATTGAAATGCTGTTTGTTCCGAGAGATAATTCATTGGGTCACTTTTGGTTTATACCTCTTTTGTTTAATATGTATTTGATTTATGCTGTATTTATTCATATATCAAAAGACAATACTGTGAAAAGAAAGATAATAAACATTGGTTTATTGGTAATCTTCTTGTTTCTGCATATTTTTGTGGGAAATAGAATGGATTCTCATATTGTTTTTGGAATTCAAGATATTTGTTATTATGGCATTGTGTTTGCCTTGGGATACTTTTTGAGCGATTTTATTTTAAGAGAAAAAGACCGTATTTTTAACTATTATACTCTATCCCTGTTTGGCATACTGTCTGTTGTCGCTTGTTGTTTGATAATAAAATATCATATAGTTTTTTACTACTATGTGTCTATTGTATTAGTCACCATTTTCCCCTTTGCCTTTATATTGAGCTATTTGGTAAGAGATCAATATAATAACAGATTTTTCCAATTCTTTGATAAGAAATATTTTATAATTTATTTATACCATTGGATTGTGGAATTTGGTGTTATTATGATTGTAGACAGAGTTTTTCATTTTGTGCCAATAGCAAGAGTTTTGGTTTTTGCATGCGGATTGTTAGTGCCGGTTTTATTGTATAATTTAGTGAATAAAATGGGTGTTAAAAATAACTTTTTAAGATTGCTTTTGGGAATGTAATTATTAAAATATGGATTTTTCACGAACAAAAGGTTTTTATAATCTTTACGGCAAAAGAATTTTTGATTTGCTTTTTGCCATAGTTTTATTTTGTTTGTTTTTTTGGGTATATTTATTTATAGCCATAATTATTGTTGCCACGGACGGTTTTCCTATATTTTACAGAGGTCTCAGAGGCGGCTTTCACAATAAATCTTTCAGAATAATTAAATTTAGAACCATGGTAAAAAATGCAGAAAAAATAGGGGGTGGTACAACAGCTTTAAATGACACAAGAATAACAAAAATAGGCAGAATATTAAGAAAAACCAAATTAGACGAAATCCCTCAGATATTTAATGTAATTAGGGGAGAGATGTCTTTTGTTGGGCCCAGACCGGAATTGCTGCAATATACAAGTAAATATGAAGGAGACGAAAAGTATATTTTAGAAGTTCGTCCCGGTATAACGGATTATAGTTCACTTGCATATATCTCATTGGATGAAATTGTTGGTGAAGAAGATGTGGACAGAATGTATGAAGAAAAGGTTTTAAAAAGGAAAAATAGACTTAGAATGAAGTATGTAAGTGAAATATGTATTAAAACAGATTTTATTCTTTTTTTTAAGACTATAAGCAAAACCTTTAGAAAATCAAAGGAGTTTGTTGTAGATGGAAAAAGTGAATATTAAAAATACTGATTTGTATGTGCCCAGAATATGCGTAGGAGGTTGTCCTTTTGGGGGATACGGCTGGGGTATAGTTAATTATGATGATGTTATTGAGACAATATATTCAGCTATGGATTTAGGTGCCAATTTTTTTGATACGGCTGATGTTTACGGATTAGGTGAAAGTGAAAGGATTATAGGAGATTGTTTGAAAGGCAGACGAGATAAAGCGGTTATAGCCACTAAATTTGGGGTAGTCTTTGATTATCAAACAAAAAGAAGATATAATAATAGTGAAATTTATATAAGAAGGGCTATTGAAGGTAGTTTGAGAAGGCTTCAAACCGATTATATAGATCTTTATCAAGTTCATTACAGAGATGGTGAAACTCCACTTGATGAGGTAGTAAATACACTAAAAGCTTTGCAACAGGAAGGAAAGATAAGATATTTTGGAATGTCAAATATTCATCAAGAACAAGCTCTTGAATTAAAACCTTTTAAGGATGTTTTTGTTTCTTTTCAAAATGAATTTTCTCTTGCTTGCAGAAAAAACGAAGAAGATATGCATGTTTTCTCATCTGAGTATAACATGACTCCCTTAACTTGGGGATCTTTAGGACAAGGAATTTTAACCGGTAAGTATGATAAAAATGTAAAGTTTACCAAAGATGACAGAAGAAGCAGAAAAGAATATGTAAACTTTCATGGAAGGAAACTTTCGAAAAATCTAAAAATAGTTGATGAATTAAAAAAGATATCTGATGAAATTAATAAACCGATCTCTGCCATAGCAATAAGATTTATACTTGATTATTTAAAAGACAGTATTGTGTTGGTTGGTGTGAAAAACAAAAAACAATTAGAAGATAACGTTAAGGCTCTTGATTGGAATTTAACACAAGAGCAATTGGATTTGCTGAATAAAAAAAGTATTTGATTTTTGGAAAATATATGACTACAAAAGAATTAGCTTGGAAAATAAGAAGACATGGAATAGAAATGACCCACATATCTGCAGCCTCTCATATAGGTTCTGTTTTGTCGGTTGCGGATATAATAGCAGTGCTATATAATGATATATTAAATATAGATCCTAAAAATCCCAAAAAGGAAGACAGAGACAGGTTTATTCTTTCAAAAGGTCACGCCGCCGCAAGTGTTTATGCGGCGTTGGCTGAAAAAGGTTTTTTTGATGTTAAGGAATTAAAAACTTTTTATTCTGATAATTCTAAATTTTTGGGACATATAAGTAAAGAGATTGACGGAGTTGAATTTTCTTCCGGCTCCTTAGGGCACGGCTTGCCGGTTGCCGCAGGCTTAAGTTATGTGGCAAAGAAAGAGAATAAACCTTTTTATTCCTATGTGGTTATGGGTGACGGTGAATGTGACGAAGGTTCTGTTTGGGAGGCTGCACTCTTTGCTCATCATTTTAAATTGGATAATTTGGTTGCTATTATTGATTATAACAAAATGCAGAGTTTAACAACCTGTGAAAAAACCATAAGCCTTGAACCTTTCGGAAGTAAATGGAAGGCTTTCGGGTGGAATGTTATAGAATGTGACGGGCATAACATAGAAGAGTTGAAATATTCATTGTCAAAAGATAGATCGGTAAAAGATAAACCTACTCTTGTTATAGCAAATACCGTTAAAGGAAAAGGGGTTTCCTTTATGGAAAATAACATTTTATGGCATTACAGATACCCCCATGAAGGCGAAGAGTATGATAATGCTCTAAAAGAATTAAGAGCTCAAAAACCAGATGGATGTATAGATCCCTATGAGGTAACAAAATGAGAGATACCTTTGTTAAAACCTTAATTGATTTGGCTAAGTCGGATAGTAATATTGAATTAATAACCGGAGATATGGGCTTTGGAGTTTTAAAACCTTTTTGGGAAGCCCTGCCCAATCAATTTACCAATGCAGGTATTGCAGAACAAAATATGACCGGTATTGCAGTAGGTATGGCCTTAGAAGGCAAAACCGTATTTAATTATTCAATATGTAATTTTCCCACTCTCAGATGTTTGGAGCAGATAAGAAACGATTGCACATATCATAATGCAAATGTTAAAATAGTAAGTGTAGGCGGTGGATTTGAATACGGTCCTTTGGGTATGAGTCATCATACTACGGAAGATATAGCTGTAATGAGATCCTTGCCTAATATGATTGTATGCGCTCCCGGTGATCCGACGGAAACTAAGCTGATTACCGAATTGATAACAAATCATAAAGGAACTTGTTATTTAAGATTGGGGCGAGGTAATAATAAAACATTTCATAATAATTTACCTAAATTGAAATTAGGAGAAGCAATCCCTTTAATTGAGGTAAGTGATAATACAAAAGTTGCTGTTTTTTCAACGGGAGCAATATTAGATGAAGCTTTTGATGCAACCGAAGATTTAAACAATAAGGGTATTAAAACAGCTCTTTACAGTTTTCCGACAGTAAAACCTATTGATAAAAAAACCATACTTCATGTTGCAAGTAAAGTTGATTTAATAGTTTCCTTAGAGGAACATAATGTTATAGGCGGTTTTGGAAGCAGTGTTGCCGAAGTATTGGCTGAAAACAGAAATAAGGCTTGCTTGAAAATAATGGGGATAAGAGATACATACACCAATGTGTGCGGTTCTCAAAAATATTTAAGACATTTATTTGGAATAGATGCAGAGTCAATAGTAAAAGAAGTGGTAGGGAGGATTTGATAATATTTTTTCATTTACTTAGTATTTTGAATATGTGTTATAATAAATGAGAATTTTATTTTTGGTAAATCATTACAATACTCTGAGAGTATTTCGTAAAGAACTTTTGATAAAACTTAATAAAGAAGGTCATAAGGTTTTTATATCTCTTCCTGCCGATAAAGAAGTATATATGAATGAATTAAAATCCTTTGGGTGCGAGATATTCCTACTCCGATAGAGAGGCGAGGAACTAACCCTGTAAAGGATTTTAAACTATTTTTAGTATATAAAAAAATTATTAAAGATATAAGCCCTGATGTGGTATTTACCTATACGGTAAAACCTAATATTTACGGAATTAAAGCCGCAAGTGAATTAAAGGTCCCTTCTATTGCAACCGTCACAGGTTTGGGGTCAGCCTTTCAAGGGGAAGGCTTTGGCAAAAAAATACTTGTATTATTGTATAGATGGGCTTTGCATAATGCCTCAAAAGTTTTTTTTCAAAACCGGTCTGACAGAGATACCTTTGTTGATTTGAGGATAGTTGATAAAAAAAAATCACTTGTTGCTCCCGGGTCGGGAGTAAATACAGACGACTTTTCCTATAAAGAATATCCAAATGAAGATAATAGTTTAAATTTCCTTTTTGTGGGACGAATTATGAAAGAGAAAGGAATAGATGAACTTTTTGAGGTAATTGAGAAACTTAATGAAAATTATAATAATTTAAAGTTCAAATTTATAGGTTGGTATGAAGATAACTATAAAGATAGGGTAGAACAATTGGTTAAAAAAGGTTATATAACCTATGAAGGCTTTCAACCGGATGTGAGACCTTTTATAGAAAAATGTCATTGTTTGGTTATTCCTTCATATCACGAAGGAATGAATAACTCCCTTCTTGAAGCTCAGGCTATGGGTAGACCTGTAATTACTACAAATGTTCCCGGTTGTAAGGAAACTCTTATAGATGGGGAAACAGGGTTTTTGTGTGAAGTTAAGAGTGTGGAAAGCTTATATAACAGAATGGTGGATTTTATAAGCCTTCCCTATGAAGAAAAAATTAATATGGGCAAGAGAGGCCGCCGGTTAATGGTTATGAAGTTTAGAAAAGAAATAGTTGTAGATATGTATTTAGAAGAATTAATGAAAATTAGCTGAAAGCAGAGATTTGGGAGATTATAATGCCTATTCGTGTTCTTTGTATATTTGATACTTTGGAAATAGGTGGTTCCGAAACATTTATATTAAATGTTTTTAGAAATATGGACCGAAATCTTGTTATGTTTGATTTTGTTGTTCATACCCCTATAAAAGGGGCTTTAGAAGATGAGATAACAGCCTTAGGAGGAAAAATATACAGATTACCTCGCCTTTCTTTTAATAATTTTATTTCATATTATAAGGATTTTGACAAATTGTTAAAAGAACATCCGGAGTATAAAATTGTTTATGACCACAATTATAATATGGCATCTTTCTATATGAAAATTGCCAATAACAACAACAGAATATCAATATGTCATTGTCATAGTAAAAACACGGGTTTTAACGGAAATTGGATTTTCAAACAAATCAATAGGCTCTTTGTGAAAAATATAGCAAATCACAGGTTTGCCTGCAGTCCCGCAGCGGGGAAGTATCTCTTCGGAAATAAGGATTTTACTGAAATAAAAAACGGAATAGAAACAAGAAATTTCAGATTTAATCCAAAAACAAGAGAAAGTGTCAGAAGGGAATTTGGTTTTGGTGCGGAAAGTGTGGTTTTAGGTCATATCGGCAAGTTTCGCAGGCCAAAAAACCATAGTTTTTTGATTGATATATTTAGAGATTATAATAAACTTAACCCTGATTCTTATTTGATTTTGGTAGGAGTGGGGGAATATGTGGAGCAGACCAAAGCCAAAGCAAAAAAATATGGCATTGAAGACAAAGTCTTGTTTTTGGGAAAGAGATATGATGTAGCGGACCTTATGCAAGCTATGGATTTGTTCTTATTTCCTTCATTATATGAAGGGTTGGGAATTGTTATTGTGGAAGCCCAAGGGGCAGGACTGAAAAGCATTATAGCAAATACTATTCCCAAGGAAGTTATATTATGTTCGGATTTGGTTAAAGCATTACCTATTGATGAAGGAACCGCTCCCTGGGTTAATGAAATTAAGGATAATTTAGGTTACAAGAGAGAGGATACCTCAGATATATTGATTAAATCGGGGTATGATATCAGTTATACTGCAGAATATTTGACGGACTATTTTACTAAAATTTTAAAAGATACACGAAAATGAATTTATTTATTGTTGTTCCTATATGGTTGTTAGTTTTATACTTTTTAACGAAAAATAATAAACAGATAACTCAAAGTTCCTTACTTGTCAGATTTTTGGTCTGTGTGCCTTTAATTCTATTTGCCACATTCAGAGGCACGGCGGAGATGAATGATACAGGAAGTTATGTTGAGCACATTTTAAATACTCCACTAAATATGGGAGAATTTTTGGATTATTTGTCTGATAGAAGTGACAAACTATTTTATATTATTATATATATATTTAAGCTATTAAATTCCAATTGGCACTTTGTCCTTTTTGGAATTGCTACTGCGCAGATTCTGATTATAAGCAGGTTTTTTAAGAATTATTCCATAAGTTATTTGTTAAGTATTTTGATTTTTGTTTTATCGGGGGATTATACTTCTTTTATTTTATTTGGAATGAAACAAGGGCTTGCCATAGCAATATCTCTACTCTCTATTCCCTTCTTTATGCAAAAAAAATGGATACCTGCGATTCTGATAATACTTATAGCTGCACAAATACATGCATCATTATACTTTATTATACCTTTAATGTTTTTTATTAATGATGAGCCTTTTAGCAAAAAAACTCTTTTGATAACATTTGGTTTTATTATATTTTTGGCTACATTTTCACAATTTTCCACATTTATTGCCCAATATTGGGCAGATCACAAAGGCCAAGAGTTTACAGGAGACTTTTTTATGGGAAGAGGTATGAATGCCACAAGATTGGTTTTTGATATACCTTTTCTTTTAGCTTTATTTAACTACAAGAAAATACAAAACATAAAAGATCCTGTATTAGCTGTGTGTATAAACGGAGCCATGTTTCATTTCTTTATCTCTGTGTTGGCTTGTTTTACTACAGGGGTATTTGTAGGAAGATTTGCTTGGTGCTTTGCTATATTTAACAGTGTTTTATTGCCCTGGGAATTGGAGAATTTATTTGAAAACAAAGACAAAAAACTCATGTATCCTATTTTTATTGTTTTGTATATTTTGATTTATACATTCCTATTGTTTTATTATGAAACTGTGGGTATAAAACAATTTGACCTACCCATTTAGGATCAAAAATGGAAAATCAAAAATCAAAAGAGAAAAATAAACGATAAGCTTTAGGCTTGTCATATCTATATCCCTCCGTTGCCCCCGGGTTGTTAGTTTAGGTTATTAGGCTTCTATCATAAATTTGCAATTCTATGCAAATTTATTCCTGACCACCCCCGGCTTCGCCGGTCCCCCCTCCTTGAAAGGAAAATTGCGGATGCAATTTTCAGTTCAAAGAGGATGAATCTATTAACTTGGGTTGTTGGCTTAAATTGTTAGGCTTCTATCGTAAATTTGCAATTCTATGCAAATTTACTCCTGACCACCCACCATTCGCTTTGCGAATGGTCCCCCCTCCTTGAACGAAAAATTGCGGATGCAATTTTTACTTCAAGGAGGGTGAATCTATCAACTTAGGCTTTTTGCCGCAACAGAGCCTTTACCTCGCAAAGCGAGGGAATGCAAAAGGGGAGATAAACGATAAGTGTAATTATGTTCGGAGGAAAGGAGATTTAAATGAAAAAAACTATTTTTGTCAGTATGTTATTACTGTTACTTACCGCTGTGTGTATGGCACAGACACCTGATTACACCTTTAACCCAAATCTTTCGCCAATAAAATACGGTGTAGAGTTTTTTACAGAAGAAGGACATGGCAGTCACAGGGCTGTTGTGGAAGTAAAGGAACCTTCCCGGGCTGTTTTGGCTCACCTTGAATGGAGAAGGCATGACACGGATCCTGACTCTAAAGGGGTTGTAGTTGAAAATGCAAAAGGGCAAGTTGTAAATTCTGCTTCCTTTAACGTCACAGATATGACAGGTGATGTGGTATTTCAAGCAGATACTCCGGGCAAATATTATATCTACTATATGCCTTTTTATCCCACTCATTCATATTTCATTGAAAAAAGTGAATATTTCTCTCCCGTCAGCAAGGCTGACAAGGGTTGGCTAAGCAATAATGCCCTTGATGGTGATACTGTAGACCTTTCAGGTTTTCCTAAGGCAGAACAAATAGAGATTCAGTCAAAGGATGATTTTAACTCTTTCTATCCTATGGAAGTTCCCGCAAGTGATGAAGAAATAGCACAAATGACAAAAAACATTACCACTCCTTACATGGTTTTTGCGGAAGACAGGCTTTTCCAAATAAGGATGAAGAAAAATGTCCCTTATAAATGGTATAAAAGCGGTGAAGTGACCTCATTTACAGGCACAGCACAGCCAAATGAAATATATACTTTCCAAATAGGTGTTTACGCACTTGAAGATATAGAAGGATTAACGGTAGAGGCCTCAGATTTCGGCAGTATAAAA
>JAFSVJ010000091.1 GCA_017445025.1 Abditibacteriota bacterium
CTCCTTCTCTTCGGGAGCAGAGTCAATTGAGTCGTAAGACTGATACTTAGCTAAACCCTTCATGGATAAAGCTGATGTAATAGCAGCAGTCAATGTTGTTTTACCATGGTCAACGTGGCCGATGGTTCCGATATTAACGTGTGGCTTGGTTCTTTCGAATTTTTTCTTTGCCATTTGTTTCTCCTTATGTTTTCTACGTTAATGTTTTGGGCTAAAGGGTGTGAGATACCCTTTCTACCCGCTATACATAAAAAGACAGAGGGATTTGTCAACTCTCACCAATCCGTAGTCTTTAAAGTATACAATAGTTTTAAGCTTGTCTTATCTATACCCCTAATGGATAATTAATTTTGCTTCGCAAAATGTGATTTTCTTCAAAAATCACAAATTGCCCCCCCGTCAGTCCTTCGGACTGCCACCCCCCATTTTGCTACGCAAAATAGGGGGACACATTTAGCGGCTCCTTTTATCAAAAGGGGAGATAAGCTTGTTTTATCTCCTTGAAATAATTTCCTCAGATATAGTTTTGGGAACTTCGCTGTAATGGCTGGGTTCCATTGAATAAGATGCTCTTCCTTGAGACATACCTCGCAGAGCTGTTGCATAACCGAATATCTCGGCAAGAGGAACTTGAGCTTTTATCTGGTTTGCACCTTGAATAGCTTCCATATTATTAATTCTTCCTCTTCGAGAATTAATATCACCTATTACATCACCGAGATACTCTTCCGGTGTCACAACTTCCACGTCCATAATAGGTTCAAGTATTACCGGATCGGCTTTCCTAACAGCCTCTTTAAATGCCATAGAACCGGCTATTTTAAAGGCTATTTCGGAAGAGTCCACTTCATGGTAAGAACCACCGGTTAAGATAACTCTAACGTCAACAATGGGATATCCGGCAAGAACACCCTGTTCCGCTGCGTCTTTGCAACCCTTTTCAACTGCGGGGATGTATTCTTTGGGAATATCACCACCCACTACCTTATTAACAAATTCAAAGCCTGTGCCTGCAGGCAAAGGTTCAACATCCAAAATAACATGTCCGTATTGACCTTGTCCACCGGTTTGCTTCTTATATCTGTAATCGGCGTGAGCAGTTTTGGTAATGGATTCTCTGTAAGAAACCTGGGGCTTACCGCTGTTGGCTTCCACTTTGAATTCTCTAAAAAGTCTGTCCATAATTACTTCAAGGTGAAGCTCACCCATACCCGCGATTATGGTTTGACCTGTTTCTTGGTCTGTCCAAGTTTTAAAAGAAGGATCTTCAGCAGCCAACTTTCCTAAAGCTATACCCATTTTCTCTTGGTCTACCTTTGTTTTAGGTTCAACCGCAATATAGATAACGGGCTCAGGGAAATCTATGTTTTCAAGAGTGACCAAGTGGTTCTCTTCACACAGAGTTTCACCGGTAGTAGTATCTTCAAGACCTACGGCTGCGGCTATTTCACCGGCATAAACTCTGTCAACCTCTTCTCTATGGTTGGCATGCATACGAACCATTCTGTTGATTCTTTGCTTTTTATTTCTGTTGGCGTTGTAAACATTGACACCCTTTTCAAGAATACCTGAATAAACTCTAAAGAATGTGAGCTTACCCACATAAGGGTCTGTCATTATCTTAAAAGCCAAAGCTGCAAAAGGAGCATCATCGGAAGGGGTAATAACCACCGGCTCTCCCGTTTCCACATCCTTACCTTCAATACCCTTAATATCAAGAGGAGAAGGTAAATAATCAACTATGGCATCAAGTAAGGGCTGGACACCTTTGTTCTTAAATGCGGAGCCACAAAATACGGGAACCACCTTTAAAGAAATTGTGCCTTTTCTTATGGCAGCTTTCAATTCTTCGTTAGAAATAGGCTCTTCCATAATGTATTTTTCAGTTAAGGTTTCGTCACATTCGGCAGCCTTTTCTATTAATATGGTCCTATATTCTTTACAAACGTCAACCAAATCTTCGGGAATGTCAAGGACTTCAAACTCTGTTCCGTCCCCTTTTCCTTCAGGATATACATAAGCTTTTTGTTCTATGAGGTCGCAAACACCACGGAAACCCTCTTCCGCACCTATGGGTATCTGCATGGCAACTGCGTTTGCACCAAGTCTTTCATGAATTTTAGACAAAACATTAAAGAAATCCGCACCGGTTCTGTCCATTTTGTTGACAAAAGCCATTCTCGGAACATGATACTTGGTAGCCTGTCGCCAAACTGTTTCAGATTGAGGCTGAACACCACCTACGGCACAAAAAACAGCCACAACACCGTCTAACACTCTCAAAGAACGTTCGACTTCTACAGTGAAATCTACATGACCGGGAGTATCAATAAGATTGATTCTGTGGTCTTTCCAGAAAGCTGTTGTCGCAGCGGAAGTAATGGTAATACCTCTCTCCTGTTCCTGCTCCATCCAGTCCATGGTAGCTCCACCTTCGTGAACTTCCCCAAGGCTATGGATTTTACCGCAGTAGTATAAAATTCTCTCTGAAGTTGTGGTCTTACCGGCGTCAATATGTGCGGCTATTCCTATGTTTCTGGTTCTGTCTAAGGGATATTCTCTTACTGTACTCAATTAAAATAAAAACTCCTGTTTGATATTTCAAACAATCTAAAAACTCTAAACTTAATATCTGTAATGAGCGAAGGCCTTGTTGGCTTCTGCCATCTTGAAGGTATCTTCTCTCTTCTTAACGGATGCACCTGTGTTGTTGGCAGCGTCCATTAATTCGGAAGCAAGTTTTTCCATCATTGTTTTGTAGGAGCCTTTCTTTCGTGAATTAGTGACAATCCAACGAAGGGCAAGGGAGATTTTTCTCTCGGCTCTAACTTCTACAGGAACTTGGTAAGTTGCACCACCAACTCTTCTTGGGCGAACTTCCACTGTAGGCATTACATTGTTCATTGCTTCCTGGAATACTTCTATTCCGCTTTTGCCTGTCTTCTCTTCGGCAATCTTTAATGCACCGTAAACGATCTTTTCGGCAACACTCTTCTTACCATCAAGCATAACTCTGTTGATGAGTCTGGTAAGGAGTTGGTTTCCATAAACAGGATCCGGTAAAATTTCTCTTTTCTTTGCAGGGCCTTTTCTTGGCATAATTTATCTCCTTACTTTGACTTTGGTTTCTTGGTTCCGTATTTGGAACGAGATTTTGTTCTTGCGTCTGTTCCCGCTGTGTCAAGGGTTCCTCTGATGATGTGGTAACGAACACCGGGGAGATCCTTTACTCTACCACCTCTTATAAGAACAACAGAGTGCTCTTGCAAGTTGTGGCCAACACCGGGAATGTAGGTAGTTACTTCAATTCCGTTGGTAAGTCTAACTCTGGCGATTTTACGCAAAGCTGAGTTAGGTTTCTTAGGTGTTTGTGTTCTAACCACAAGACAAACACCTCTCTTTTGAGGGTTAGCTTGAAGAGCAGGAGATTTGGTTCTGTTCTTCTTTGGGGTTCTACCCTTTCTAACTAATTGGCTAATGGTTGGCATTAGCGTTCTCCTTAATAATATATATTTGTCAGTATATTTCGGGCAATAAAAATCCCTTCACAAAGGAAGGGACACCTAACTTTTTAAAGTGACACAGTCACACACCAAAAAAGCGGCAGTTTCCCTTCTTTTTAAGAAAAAAACTTAAAAATACTCTGAATCCGGCAACAAAAAACCCGGTTCAGTAAAGACTGACCTTTATTATTATACCACATTTAATATAGGTTTGTCAAGGCCTAAAGCCGGTTTTTTGAAAAAAATATTAATTTTTTTTTTCTTCAGATTTTCCGAAAATCATTAAGATAAAGAGGAAAATATTTACAGGTGGAATTAACAAAAAAACCACTTTCCAAGGTCTTATATTCAAATCTCTAAGTCTGCGATAGCACAAGGCTAAAGTCAAAACACACAAACCTATTATAACCCAAGGTTGCCAAGTATAAACAGTTGGTTCACCCCACACTACACATCCATCAAAATTACCTATATCCACAAAAGTCGTAAGATAGTAATAATATATCCCAAAACCAACAAAATATGTAAATATAATATTAAACAAAACAAAAGGAGAATACACCCAAAAGCCTTCTCTCTTTGTTATACCTTTAAAATTAAAAATATTTACAAAGAAATCTCTGTTAAAAACTTCACCTATTTTGGGAAATATAGGTTTATCGCTACGAAGGTTGGCATACTTTTCCTTAACACTCTTTTGATTCTCTCCCTTAAAAAACAAAATAGGAAAAAGGAAAATCAAAGCATATAAACCTATCAAGGGAATAAAAACATACAATAAAACACCATCTAAGTCATCTTTACCGGGATTGAAATCCCAACCAAAATTCATTATATTATATAATTTGTCATTTAAAAACATAAATGCCCACAATACGATTATAAGCAAGGAAATAAAGCCCAAATAATTGATTATCACCTCGTTACTCATTCCCCTATCTTTTCCCCGTCGAAATAAAGCACAAGACAATCCCGTTAAACCTATAAAAGAAAACAAAAGTAATATCTCATTGTATTTAAAGGAAAACACCACATAAGCCAATAATGATAAATACAAAATGACCAATGAAAAAATAGTATATATATAAAATTCCAAACGTGACGCCTTATTGTCACTATTCCAAAATCTTTGAAACAAAGTTAGCATAATTCCTCCTTTTTATCAAGCAAAAACTATTCTATTTCTTATGATATCTTATCTCAAATCCATAGTCATCAATTGTTATATCACAGTCTTTTAATAATTGGTTATTCGGATTTTGAGCAATAATAAAATCTTTAATTGAGTCATAAGTTTTTAGAGTGTTCATATCCATAACTTTACAATGATGTCCACCGTCATATTTATACAATTCCCTTGTCTCACTCATAAGATTATTATTTACCCTTTTCATACCCTTTGACAAAGTCTTAACCAAATTACCTTGTTTATCATAAATATGATACAATCTTTTACCGGTGGTCTTATAGCCATGACCGGTCATATCATTATTTGTTGCATAAATATATTTATCAAAAACATAAATATTCGTATATTGTGGGGGTATTAACTCTTTGCCTGTGGAATCAACAAGAGTAAAGGTTTCCGGATAAGGATCCCGGGAGCTAATACTATTATTTTCACGAGATGTAATTTTATAAAAATTAGATGCTGTTTCAGTATAATATCGAAAAGCCATCTCTTTATCAGACTTTTTACTTACTTGATAATAGCCTGATTTTCTGCTGCTTATACTTGTATAAACACAAGGAATGTTTGTATGGGGACCTATCACACCGTATTTATCGCCCTGTTTAACCAAAAAAGAATTATCCCATTTATAATAATAAACAATGTCATCGTAAATAACCGGACTTTTAAAATCACCCATAATTACCCCAAATTTCCCGTTCTTATGAACATATACATTAGGAGCAAAACTCCTGTGTTTTATATAATCCGTATCTGTCGGTTCAAATGTATTTTTCTCTTTGTTAAACACAAGAGGCTTACCGTCTTTAATTATATACAATTTACCATTATATATTGTATGGAAATAAATTGGAGTGTCATTATATCGTTTTCCGTCTTTGGTATATAAATATACAGTATTTAAATCACCATAAGGGGAAAAATCATTTGGTTCATCCGGTTTTTTGAAAGTATTTCCCAAATATAAATCGCCAAACACATCCGATACTTGAATGTTGACGGTGCCTACTTTTTTGCCGGTTCTGTCATAAACTTCACTTATAGTATTTTATTCTAAAAACAAGGTCATTTGTGCATAGTGCGTGCATATTGACAAAAAAAAGCCACTCAAAAGAGTGGCAATTTTTACATATCACAAAAAGTTAGTCGCCATATACCTAATTTTCCCGCAACAAAAATATCGATACCATTTTTGATACCTGAGGCGGGTCTATCTTTACTAACTTCGCAGAAATATACTTTGACATCTCCAATTATAGAAACACCTTTTATATATGCAACATAGTAATCTCCTTCTTTTTCGCAGAGATTTAATAATAGTTTGAAAAGAAATTTCATATCTTACTCCTAAAATTTGATTTTTTATATATAGTTGTGATATAATATAATTGGTTAATTTGGATGTTACATCTAAGAACAGGCAAGCACTCCCTGTATAAAAAGAGTGCATCATTTTGGGTCGCACCTACTTGACTATATAATTGCTTGTAGGTCTCATAAAAGCGTAGTTGAATTTTATTCGCTACGCTTTTTACATTATTTTAATAAATGATTTACTTTCATTAGCAACCCGTCATAATATTCATTATCTGTATCACTATTATTGCACCGATAAAATAATCTATTGCCTTGTCTGCAAATCTCTATATCGTGCTTTTTGCCACATATAGGACAATAGTCATTAACAGTCTTAATTACTTCCACTTTTTGCGACTTAATTTCCGTGGTTTTGCCACTTTTTGCAAAAATTAGTCGGTCAATCCAAAAAAAAACCAACCCACCAATCAAATTAGCAACAATTGCACTAACCCAATCGGAAGCATTGCCTAACAGGCTTGTGCCTTTTACAATTCCTATGACAGGAGCAAGAATAAGGCTTGACAGTTGCCACCTTAATAAATACAAAACATATCTACTCGTCATTGTCGTTATCTCTGCTACTACTTATTTTTTCTATTGTTTCGCAAAACCTTTGGTGTGTCTGTGTTCTTTCCTCACTATTTAACCTCTCTTGCTCACCTATGTATTTAATAAAATAATATAATGCTATTAGTAGTATAACACCACTACCGCAACCATTCAATAAGTTAATTAGTTCCGTTGTCATTTTGTCTACCTTCCGTTAAAAAATCAATTATAAAGTTTTCTATATACTCGTTTAGTTCTTGTTTATTGTTAAATGTAATAGGTTCGTTTACTATCGGTTCTATTATGTCAGGTTCTTCAATAATAATTCCGTTATCTAATACTTTCATTAATCTTTACTCCTTACGCCATATATTTTAAAAGTTCCTGTCGGTGTTATTTCTTCTGAAAATTTAACTCTAATTTGTTTAAATGGAAACGCAAAAGTCACATCGGTAGAATAATACCATTGATAATACTCATATTTTGTATGTCCTGCTGCCTCGTTGTTTCCAATACACCAAAGAATTGGGAAGAATCCACCTAAATGTTGCCAATTAAAACTATTTGGATTTGTTGGAAAGTATATTAGATAGTGCTTCCAACCGCTACCTTGACTTGGTTGATACCAATAGCCTTTTGATAGTTGGTTGTTTGATATGACACCTATAGGCTTTACTTGTATATCAAAGTCAAACTTGATTAGAAAATTTGTTAGACTGAAAGACTGTTCATTATCATCAATAGAGGTATTTAAATCAGTGAATGCTTGGGTTCCGTCAAAAGTGTATTGTCTTATAAGTTCCCAATTCTCTATGTCTTGTTTTTCTAATAAAGCCGTATCTACATATTCTTTGGAAGTAGCATAATTAGGATTATTTATATCTGCTACATTAGGAAGCCATATATTGCCTGTATAAGTTCGTTTAACAACTACATCGGCAGTTCTTCTCTCCCCTCCTCCTTTTCTATCAGCAAGTAAAACAGATTGCTCTCCATCTCCATTAACAATATAAACTCTGTCATTATCCGAGGTGGTGGTGACCTTATCTACTTTACCACTCATATCTATATTAAGGTCTTCAGTAGTTTTATTTCCTACAAGAGATACACCATTTATTGAAGGCTTATTGGTTAGTGTATTATAATTATAAGCTTCACTCATTGACACATTTATAGGAGTATCTTCTCGAACATTTACTATAATCGTATCACTCATTTTGTAATACAACCCCCTTTATTTCAAATATATCGGGCTCGCAAATAGTAATATTATCTGTAATATTTTTTAAGTCCCAATAATAAATGCCAATCGGAATATTAGTATCTGTAGGTAAAAATTCAATATAGTAATCAGGACTTCCATCTCCTGTTATGGTTTTACTAATAAGAATTTTATCATCATTGTCCGCAATAGACTTTTTAACCGAAAACTTTATTGTAGTTCCCACGGGAACATTATAAGGTTGCAAATTTCCTGTTGTAAATTCTATTGCTAATAATTTATAGTTGTTTTGCGAAACCTTAATTTCCATTTGGTTGTTGTTCACCCCCTTGTAGTATTTTTGGATTTTCGCCTTGTTCGACATCATCATTATTCTGTCTTAAAATATAACCAAAACTATCACGCCATATTTTACCTTGTAAAATTCTTTGGCACATAGTCCACCAATATTTACCACCGTCAATTACTTTGTCTATTAATCGTTGGTATGAACTGTCGCCTCTTGTATATTGTCTTATAACAGTTTCGTTTCCGTCGTCCGATACAACTATCCAACCGTCAATTTCATTGTTGTATACATATCGCTCGTATAATTCAACTAACTGTGCCAGAGCCCAAGCTTCTAAGGCATTATCATTATCATAAAAAGAACTCGGTAAACCTGTCGGAATTTCAAATGTATGTGAAAAAGGTATGTTTTGTTCACCAATTATAAATACTACACTTATAGCAATTTTGTCCTTTTGAGGAGGCTCGTCCTCTGTCCATATAATCTCACTTTGAATATTTGTAATAGTCCCGTCGTATCGAGTAGAAATTTCATTATTAGCCCACTCAATATATTTGGTATAATCACTGTAATCGGAGCATTGATTAGGCTTTTCAACGGTCTTTTCAATATAGTTTCTTAAATCGACTGTGGTTTTAGTTCCTACATTTTGATTAGCATAATAATCTCCGTTATAAGATAAAGATCGTCTCATACTGTGATGATAAGGACTTGTGTCTGTATATTCACCTTGTAATGTAAAACTGTTTCCGTGAATAAGTCCACCGTATTCTGTCACAAGTTTTATTACGTGATTTTGAGTAGTGCCTATATATCTATATAATTCGTCACCTTTTAAATAGTCAACTCTGACCCTTGTGTCAAGGCTTCCGCTATTGGTAGGTTTTAACCAAAACACAGGATTGTCGTCACTGTCTGTTATATTTTCAATAGGCAAATAACCTTCTGAATTGGGTGTGTGGGTTTGACTGTTAAAAGTAATCTCTCCTATATCATCCTTGGGATAAATAATAGTATTATTTTTTATCATACCATAAGTAAATATCTGCCACCAGTCCACTTGATATTGTGCCGAGTGCGTGACCGCAGTTTGTGGAATTTCAAAACCTTTAACACCGTCAACGCAACCAACTATATATCGGTTCATATCATAGTCCATACTTGCAAGGTCATAATCTTTTGGCATACGAAAACCACAATTGGTAGGTTGTTGAAATTCGTCTTTTGCATATACACTTAAATTATTGATTGCCTTTTTAGTTTTCATATCAGATAATGTATAAGTTCCCACAGGTAATTGAACTTCCACTCTGCCAACTATATTAGGCAAATAACCTACTTCTGTCATAGGCTTTTCTTCATAATACAAAGCACCATAACCCTCGTCGCCGTGGTCTAAACTATCGTCCCATATTTGCAATTTTTCACACTCAACCGTAGACATATATTCGTCACAACTACTTGATATAAGTTCTGCCCAAGTATGTTTTCCCGTGTCTTCATAATCTACTTGGTGATTATTAATCTTTAACTGGTCATAATATTCGGTCCCTTGATTAGTAATCAGCATATCACGTCCTAAAATCCACACTTGGTCGTGTTTCATTTCTCCGAATGCTTTACAAATCAATTTAATAGGATATACAGTGTGATTTGGGTGTGGTATAGGATTTGTCACATATCTACATTTAGTCCAATGTCTTTGTCTATACTCTTTCGTTGGTTTGTTTTGCCACTCCATTGTATAATTTTCCATAGAATATGGCAGTCTCTCAAATTCTTGGTAAATCATAGGACGTGTGTTATTTGCCTTTGCGTCCTTATAATCTTGTTGTGTTACTACAACTGTATTTCCTGTGATAGTGCAATATTGACCTTGCCACGAATTCTTATCAATAATTATTTTGTTATCTGTCAATTCAAAAAGGTCGGTAGGTGTATAACTAAGTGACGGCTCTATTTTAACAATAGTATTTCGTATATTATCATCAGTTCCACCCGCTATATCACCTTGGCCATAGTTGTCGTTTCTATTGCTTTGTTCGTAGTCATTTATAATTTGTGGGTTTAAACATTTAATACCACCTATTTGAGTAGGTATTGTGCCTGTTTCTTGCACTCGCCAAGCCCCTGAACCGTCCGAAAAAGTAGTAAAAGGCGGTGTAGCTGTGTTCTGCTCCCAAGTCATAGGCAAAGAGTTTTTCTGACGAACTCCCACACTTACATAAAGAAAATAATCTCTGCTTGTATACCTTATGGTAGGGCTTGAAAGCCCTGTCCAAGTATAAGGTTCGTATGTTGTCGTAGTTATACCGTTTATAACCGTCTCCACAGGGTGAGTTTCGCTTGTTTGGAATTGCAGACGACTTGTTTGTATTCCTTGCAAATTACTTGTGTCTACCTGATATTGATAATACATTTCCCGCATATATTCGGGTTTGACTGTCACACTAAACGACGCCGAACATTCGTTCCCGCTCGGGTCATGATAAGACGGTCCATATCCGTTATCGGCAATAAAACAATTAGCCGACATAGTCACAGTATCATTATCACAAGTTATGGTAGCCCATGCATTTCCATGACACGCACCGTCCGTTCTGTGTCCTTCTACTCGTCCTGTCCAAGTGTTTGTAAAATTAAAATCCGAACTTGTTATAGTTGCAACAGGTGTTTCCGAAAAAGTTCCTATTCCATACTCACCTATACCACTACCGCTTGTTGAATAATAACCCGCCTCAAAACTAACATTTCTGAGCCACCTTGTCTCGTCTGTGGGTTGCCCTGTTACTGGGTTATAAGTCGGCACTTCTACATATAAGACATTATTAATATATACTTGCCAATAAGCACCTAATGGGTAGTCTACGGTTAAATAAGATTTTCCGCTATTGCATTTTAATTTTGTTTGCCAATCACTTGCATAAGATGAAGCACTGACAGAAGGTGTCACGGTTTCCTGTGCCTCCGTCCCGTTGCATACTTTAATTTCAAATACGCCCTCATTTTCATAAATCTTTTGGCTCGGACTTGTTGGAGAGCCTGATGTTTGAATATAAAAAAGCCCCGAGGACTGTTCATATTTAAATTGGCTTGCTATCGGAGAACTAAAACTCGGGCTCGGTGCTATATACAGTAAAACTTTTGACCAGACATAAAAAGTTTCTCCTGTGTCGGGGTTCGTATACAGTGGAGTGCAAGTGTAGTAATAGCCTTTTCCTATTGTATAAGTGCAAGTTCCCACTGTTTTGCTTTCATCTGTTTTAGTCACATAAGTTGCCATATATTACTCCTACGCATCGGGGAATTGAGTTGTTTCAAAACCTGATTTTTGTTCGCTTTGGGTTATTTTACATAAAATCCCTTTTTCATCAAAATATAAATCTCGGAATACTTCAAAATTCTTGTCTTGTGTATAATCATATTTTTGACCGACTAAAACTCTGATTACAACAGCCGTAGAGTTTCCTTGTTGTTTTATACCATTTATGGTTTTGACGCCCTCGTGCCAACCGAAAGTCGTGTTTTCAGTGCTTAATGTATAATATGTTTGTCCTTGATAAAACAGAGCATTAATCAAATCTAAAAGATTAGTTTCTATATCACCAAAACTAACACCACCGACTTTTGAAAATCTATAACCGTTTTGGTCGCACTGCATAGAAACAATATCATTTACTTGAACAGACATAGATTGATTAGTCATATCTTGTCCGAGTTCTTGTATACATATAGCGTCATTTGAAGCTCCCCCCATATCGTCGTAAACACCATTATAGTCTATTGCTTGCCATTGATATAGATATATTTTTCTGTTTTGGTCAAGGACGCCACCCAAGATTTTCGCTTTTATGTCAGGAACTACATTATTCATTTGTTTTTTTTCTGTATCTTTTTCTAAATTGTTTACTTGGTCTTGTATTTTTTTTACTTTGCTGTCATTAAACATAGTTATTCCTCCGATTGTGCTTCATTAAATAAATCTAACAAATTAGCATAATCGTAAACGCATTTATTATTAAGACTTGCATAAGTTCGATAGTCCCAACCCCCTCTTCCGTAGGCGGGGTCCCCCATTTGTTCAGAATTATAAATAGGATTGCCTTGCATATCTACTTGACCTGTCGGCACATATTGATAAGTATCTCCGCTCCATATAGGTGTATTAACTAAACTTGCTGTTTGTGTGTAATCAGGTCTGTTTGGGTATTTGTTTTGCCATACCATCGGTTTACCATCATAAGTATTAGTCAATTGCACAGGATTTCGCCACTCCCAATTCCAGTCGAACATACTATATTTAAAAGTTAAAGTCACATCGTGGTTTATTATTTCGTCTTGAACTATATTTGGTATAATTGAAAAGCTTTCAAATAGAACACAACCTCGTGACCCTGTTATTCCTAAAATCGGCATATCTGCTTCATTATTTATTTTTCCGACATAAGAGTAGTAAGTAGAATATGGCAAATTTCCCTCAAATTTACAACTTAAATCATATTGTAAAATTGGCATTTTATAGTCATTTTCTTGCCAACCACAAGGCTTTTGAATTACACCCCAAGTTCCTTCACCTAAAACCTTAAAAATTCTATAGCCACTACTTGCTATTTTTATGCTCCAAGCACTCTGTTCGAGGGTCCAATCCCTTTTATATGTAATTTGAGCAGTGACTACATCTATTCCGCTCCGAGTATTACCGAGATAGTCTTTACCATAAAATCTTTGGTTTTCTCTGTTATATTTTATAGTAGAACAAATATAATCGCTATTGCCAGACCAAGTTGTTCCTATATTAGGATTATTTATATTCCAACCATATTTTACATCGTCCCAATCGCAAATCCAAGTTTCTACAATAGTGTCGGCATTGTCAGAGGCGTCACCTTCTACATTTACCAATTGAATTAATCCCACTCCCATATTTTACCACCTTAAGCCATTGATTTTCTGCTTTCATAAGCCAATATACCACTAACATTATTTACACCACCTAAAACTTGTTGCATAACATAAAGTAGTTGTTGTCCTGTGATATTGAATTGACTTATATTCTTTTCCATATTTTCTATGGATTTTTGACTGTCTTTTAATTGATTTGTAGTATTGCCATATAGAGCAAAATCTACCTGAGATTTTTTATTTTCATCTATTTGTTTTCGCATATCTACTCTTGCGTTAGCTCTCATAATCTCGTCTCTTGAATATTGCTCAGGCACTAAACTTGTATCAAAATATGCACTTGTCAAATATGCCTGTTGTCCCAATTCTTTATAATTAGACATAGCATTTCGTTCTTTTTCTATTTCAGATATTACACTGTTTGTTTGTTGTTCTCTTTTTCTTATAATATCATCAATAAGTTTTTTCTTTTCATTTATAGCCTTTTTGAATTCGTCAATCTCGTTTTGCATTAATTTGCTTTGATATTTGAACCACTCAGCTATTTTTTCTTTGTTGGATTTAGTTACATCTTGCACAACTGATTGATATTCATACCAAGCACTTATATTTTTAGCCATTTTAGTGTCGCCATAATATTCGGCTTGTGCTGAAAGTAAAGCTCCCTCTTCTCTGATTTCGGAAATATGAGCAGAGTTTTTGGCTCCTGCAAGGTTTAGTCCAGCCATTTCTTTATCGTGTTGGGTGGCAATCGGGTCACGCATTATGGCGTCATATTCAGCTTGTGCTGTTATTACGCTACTATATTTTCCGTTACCGCTCAACTCGGCTTTTTTACTGTCTAACTGACCTTTTTGTATTATGGCTTGCTTTTCCAATTCAATAGTATGTTTTTGTTCTTCTTCATTAATTTTTTGAAGTGTCAAATTATATTTTTCCAAAGCAAGTAATTTATCTTTTTCTGTGGCTTTTTCATTATCAATAATACTTTCATATTCGGCTTGAGCTTTTATTCTTTGTGCTTGATATTCATTACCTAACTGTAAAGCTTGAGTAGCTAATATTTCATAATTTTGTAATTTTTCTTTTAATTTAACAGCTTTATCTTGTTCTTGATTTTGTTCTTTATATTTATTTGTAATTTCATTATTAGCATTTTGATATTCTTTATATGCTTCCACCCATTTATCATAATTTTTATCGTGTTTTAAATTGCCTTGCTTATCATATTTAAGATTAATATCTTGCGTTTTCAGAAGATAGTCTAATTGATTAGCATTTCTATCTGCCCACTCATTATAATTATTTTCTTTTTGCCAATTAATAACATTAGTATATTGTTCTGTTAATTTATTTTTCTTTACAGTTTTCCACGCTTCATCTCTTTTTTTAGTATGAATTCCACCGCCTACTGCTGCACCTAAAATTGCAGCTCCACCAATTAAATATGGATTTTTAGTAAACATTGCGACATTTGAACCCCATTTAACAGCATTTCCAGTAACGGAAGCACCAATTTCGCCAGGTGTAACGTGCATTTCTCCACTCTCTATTTGGTCTTCTAACATTTGGTCACTTTGTTTTGTTAACCAATCACCAGCTAAATTTCCTAATAAACTAAAACCAATTCTTGCACCAGTTCCGAATTTTCCTAATTTACCAGCATTTGTTCTTTTTAGTATTTTTAATCCATCTTTCCAACCCTTTCTTTTTATTATACTTAATGCACCTTTAATACCTTTAAAATTCGTAGCACTACCTAAGGCAATATCTTCTCCTATATTATTTCCACTAGCAGTTGTTCCCGATACACCATTTCCATTATTACTGTTTTGTGCCATAGTATTTGCTTCAATTGCCGATGTGTTTGCTTCAATTGAAGCGGTGCTTGAATTAGTAATACTAATACCTTCTTTTTTTAACTGATTAACCCTTTCTTCTGCTTGTATTAATCTTTCTAATGCTTGTTCTTGTTGATTATAAAGATTATTTAAATTTTCTTCACTTGTTGATAATACCATTTCAGTAGAACATAGTTTTTCAAATTCAGTATTAGCTGTTGCTAATTCTTCTTTTGCTTTTTCCATTTCAACATTGAAAGTTGCTTGTGCTAAAGATAATTTTTCAGTCGCCATAGCATCTTTATTTTTACTAGCAGACAATCCTAATAAATGAGCAGAAAAGGTTTTAATTTCTAAAATTCCTTGTTTAATTAAAGATACAAATTTAGTTAATGCAACTGTTCCTACTGCAATTCCACTAATTGCCCCACCTATTAAAATACTTTGTGATACAAAAGATTTTATGCCCTCAGGTAAATTTTTAACAATATTAGAAAATTGTCCTACTAATTCTACTGCTTTATTAAATGCAGGTAAAAATTGTTCTCCGATATCGGCTCTTATTTGCATAATGTTATCTTGCAATTGAGAAAATTGTTCGGAAATTCCACCGTCAACTTTATTGATTTCACCCATTGCCTCAAAGATACCTTCAACTAATTGTTTACCACTCGTTATTCCTAATTCTTTCAATTCTTTTGGGTCAATAGTGCCAAACTTTTGTCTGATTAAATCTCTAATACCTGGCAAGTGGTTAGTTAATGAACGAATATCTTCACCCCAACCGCTATCCTTGTTTGCCATTTGCTCGAATTGAACTAATGCTAATTTAACATTTTCAACAGTTCCACCATAAAAAGCAGTAGCATTTGCCAAAGTTTCCATTTTATGACGAGCCTCGTCAATAGTATTACCCATACGCATAAATGTGGCTACACCCTTAACGGCTCCCTCAGTATCTACATTTGGAGTAGTATTTGCCATTTTTCTTAACTTTGGCAATTCTTCATTAACAGCCTCGGCAGACCCTAAAACAGCACCTAACTGTCTTTCAAGTGTTTGGAAATAACTACGAGCTTGAATTGAGCCATTAACAAAGTTTTTAGTCCAAGAAAAAGCGGTTTGTGCCAATTGTAAGGCAGACGTCATACCAACTAATTCGGCATTTAATCCAATACAACTTTCTCGTGTTCTTTCAATATTTTGACTTGCGTCCTGTGAATTATCTGATAAGTTTTCAAATTGATTACTAACTTCACCTGTTCTGTTTGCTAATTGGTCTAATAGGTTGTTAACTTGGGTTAGTCTTTGCTCAAAACCCTGACAACTTGCAATTGCAAGAGCAAAAAGATTATTGAATTGAGATAAATCTATTTTTTTAAGATTATTTAATGCACCTACTAATCCTGTAATACTTTGAGTTGCTTTATTTGAAACTGTATCTAATGCTTGTAAATTCTTAATTGCTCCATCTAATCCCATTGGAGTAATTTTAATTGATATATTATAATCTGCCATTATTCAATCACCTACAAAAAAAAGACAGAGCTTTCACTCTGCCTATATGTTTTTTTACTATTGTTTTATCATTAAGTAATCGGTCTCGGGAATAATTGCATTATCAACTAATATGTGAGTATAACCATTTATATTGTCAATATCTATTACTTGATATTCATTATCTCCGTCTGTTAGAATACTACCGATAGCGACATCGCTATCTTCTGTTAATCTTATAAGTAAGTTATAACCTACTAAATATATATTTTCTCTATCAATTGGAATATTAATTGTTTGTGCAATATTGGTTGGTTTGTTTTCTTTCTTTGTGGTATCTTTTTTACTATTAAATAAACCTAAGATAGCACCTAACCACTTACTTATCCCTTTATTCTTTGTATTTTTATCTTTATCTTGCTTAACATAGTCTTTTATTTCCTTATAGAAATTATCTATAATCTGTTCGGAAATATTATCGGTTTCATTTAATTCTTTAATGTTATTAATTAGTTCTTCTAATTCTTTTAAATTCTCGTCGTTATTTACAATGTTTTCTATCTCATTTATCTTTTTATCAATAGACTTTTCTTCCTCTTGTTTTTCGGGCATTTCCACGGGTTTTTCCGTATTTTTTTCCGTAGTATCTTTACTTGGTTTCGGTTGCGTATCTTCTGTTTCCTTAGTTTCTGTTTCTTCCTTTTCGGGTTTTTCGGGTTTATTTGGTTTTTCAGGTTTATTTGGTTTTTGTGGTTTACTCGGCTCAGTTGGTTTGTCATTATTTGGTTTATCTAAATCTTTCGGTAGTGGTTTTAAACTTACTTGTTTTCCCCACTTGCCTGTATCTATAACTGTTCCCATTTCGTCAAATTTTAGTTTGCCCTGTTTCCACAAATTATATCTCTTTTCACCAAGTATTTTTCTTTGAGTTTCTTCGTCCAAATTACTAAAATCTTGTTCGGTGTCGTGGTCATAAATATCGGGGTTATCTTTTGCCAATTCTTCGTCATAAGCAATAATAGTGCAACGTCCGTTTGGGTGGTCAAATGGTATGTCATCAATATCAAAAATCTTTCCGTCCATTGACCAACAAGTCGCACAGGTGCCACTATTTCTTGCACTTAACCATTTTACTTTATTTGTGCCAAATGATTTGTATTCGGCTTTTAACCTTTCAAAGGCAGTTCTTTGAACTTCCGTTCGAGCAACTAATAAAGCGTGTTTTTTGTCTCTATAACCCAACTTAACCATATCATTTGCTATTTGTTTTGGGTTTTTACCTAATAACACACCTTCCCGCAAAACACTTATTATTTCGTCTTTATTTGTTAAAGGACTATGTTTTTCTAATATGTCTAATAATGGAGAGCCGTCAGCTGTAAAACCAATCATTATTTCAAAACCTTGAATATTGGCTTTATCAAATCTAACCATCTCCGTCCCAAGTAGTCTGTGTAATTCCTTAAATGTATCTTCTGCGTGAGCAGTCACCTTTTCAATTGCTAAGCTTTCACTCTGTTTAATAGTATCTGACACATTTAAATGAAGTTTATTCATTTGTTTTTGAATATCTTCAATACCGTGTTTTACTGCGGAAATCTTATACAATTGGTTTTTTGTTAAATTAGGGTTTTCAATAGCATTATCAACTAAGGTATTAAATTGTTCTGTTAGATTACTTAGAGTTTTATTATATTGTTTTTCTATTAGTAAAAGAGTAGCCTCGTCTTGATTATCTAACTTCTCTTTAAACTGTTTTGCTTGCTCTTGTATTGTCATACTTTTATTATATCATATTTGTTTTACTATTGCAAATTATTTACTAAGCTGTTCTCGTATTTGTAATAACGTTTGTCCTTATTTTTTATTATATATCATCTTGGAGTATCATCTCTTTCTTCAACTCTTTCGCTAGAAAATAAAAATTCTCGTAAAAATTGATTATATGGGCTATCTTCAGTTTTATAAATAACCCCTGTATAACCTTCTCTCAAATCACTTACCTTTACCCAAAAATTTGATACTCTAACATCGGTTTTCAATTGATGATTATCATTTAAATCTACTAATTCATCACGTTGTTTCCATAATCGCCGTGTTAATTTCATTAAATCTTTATCATTATTATCACTGGCTATCTTGTCAAGAGCACTTATTTCGTAATAAGCAACGCCTAACCAAAAAGCATTTACTCGCTCGTGTCTCGGATAGTCTTTATATGCATCACGAAATCTATCATTCAATTCGCTATATGTTATTATTTTTTCTGACGAATTATTGGTAAATGTTTTGCTGTTTTTACCGCTACCCATATCCTATTTTCCTTTATTATATTTATTAACCAATTTATTTATGCTTGGTTTTACATATGGTCTTGGAGCCATTTTTTTTGTTCCGAATTCCAAGTATTTGGCATATTCAACTGCCGTGCCAATAATATAACTGTTTCCGTCTTTTTCCATAACAAATGAACTACGCAAATTATCCGTTTGGACTGCGGGAGGCTCGCCAGGAGCGGACGACCTATTTGTCGCCCCTTTATACCATCGTCCGTGACGTTCGCCTGTTAAGGTATCTACTATTGTCACCTTTAATTCCTTTGCCACTTTTTCAGGAACTGCTTTTATTTTAAGTATTATATCATTTGCCTTCATTTGCACTATTTCCCATAATATTTTTCCTAATTTATTTCGGTAACACTTCGTTACCTAATGCTTTTTCTAAAATATAATCAGCCACATCATACTTTTTTAAAAACCTTTTCCTGGCATTATCTAAAGCCATTTCGTTTTCGGTATTTTTATTTCTTATAAAATTCTGGTCTGCTTCATATACCTTTTTATAATCAGCATTGAATTTCTTATCCGTTTGCAATCTGCCAACAAATACACCTGTATTTGTTATTCTTTCCATTTTCGCACTCCCCCCCTGATTATTTAAGGTTTTGCTATTTTTACCGCTACCCATAATTAACTCCTTTTCACGCTATTATCTTCGTGTTCTCCCACGAATTTGCCTGTTTTCCAATCATAAAATCGGGTATAATACCACTCAATTTGAGTATCATAAAATTCTTTTAATTCTTTGGCACACTCAATTTCTCCATTGAGCATACACTCAATATATAATTCTAATACTTGTTTTTCCCAATAAATTCGGCGAGCCGTCACCAACTCGTCACAATCCATTGTATAAGCTTGATAACCAAGCATTGATTTCACTCTGCGGAAACCATTATGATTATCAATTACCAAGCACCAACCTATATCACCATATACGAGAATATTGACTTTCTCGCTTTCGTCATACCATAAATTCAGGTATTCCTTAACATCTTCATCTTCAGGGTCAAGAAAATAATGTCTGTGCCTTTCCTCAACCTCAACAATTTTAATTGCTTCTTCTTCTGTCATTCTACTTAACATAAATGTCTCCTTAATTAATGTTTTTTATATTAAAATTTCGCCATAGAGCCAAGTTTATATGTTCTCCATATATTTTTATAGAAAACCATAAAAAACCCGCTCTATGACGGGATTTTTAATTAAAAATATGTATTAACCAATGCTTTTTTAAAGTCATCATAATTGGCAAACATTTCTTGCCAATCGTCAAAACAACTTTCTACATTTGCTTTAAAAAACATTTCTCGTAAAAATTCACGTTGATTATCTGCTACCGTGAATTCTGTTTCGTAAAAGCAATATTCAGGATATTCTAAATCTTGAGCTTTTTCAAATTTAAGGTCAAAAAATTCTGTAAATTGTTTTAACCATAATTTTACTTTTTCATTTTTGCCTTCAAAATCTTCATCTATAATAGATATAAAAAATCTATCACCTTCATAATAACCTTCAACGCAAAGTTGTGCATTTGCTCCACTTTGGAAATATTGGGCTTCACTTTTTTTGTCCCAAGCTTCAAATCTCTCTGTCATTCTATTTGTCTCCTTTTGAAATGGACTTAAATTTTTTACTTTTCCATTTCCAATTACATATATATTATAATATATTTTAGATAAAAAATCAAGTTTTAAAGTATGTTTTTATTAATTTTAATTAAAAAATTTTAAAAAATCTCAAAAAATCTTAATTTTCCGCTTTCTTTATATTATTAATAATATATATATAATATTAATAAGCGTCAAGGATAATTTTATTACCTTCGGTTTCTTGGACGGACACTTTATAGCAATAGGGAATTCTTTCAACTAACCATCTTGCTATATTTTCGGCAGTAGGGTTATATTCTAAAATATCATTTAAATTTGCGTGGTCTAATTCGTTTACTATTTGCTTTATCGTGGTAAAATCTATTACCACCCCATTTCTGTCTAATTTTTCAGATTTGCAATAAACAACTATTTTCCAATTATGACCGTGCAATTCAGAGCATTTGCTTTCATAATCTAATTGTAATTTGTGGCTCGCACTAATTTCAAGCTCTTTTTCTAAATAATACATAATAATCTCCTTGATTTTTAAATTTATAACCTATGAATTTTTCTATATTCACCTATGAATTTTTCATAGGTTCAACCTTAGAATTTTTCTATATTCACCTATGAATTTTTCATAGTTCACAAATACATCTAAATAAATATATAAAGAAATTATATATAAAGAAATAAATAAAGAAAGGAATTAAGGCTGGTCTATAATTTATATAATAGACTAACCACCTTTCATTTTCAAGTCATAATCAATCAATTTAATGGCATCTTCTGACCTTGCTTTTACAGTTTCTAATCTTTCAACCACACTATCATTTCCCCAAGCATTTTCTATTCGTTGCTCTAAATTCTTTATACGATTAGTTGTTTCTTGCCTTTTTGCCTTTAATTGTTCTACTGATAAATCAGTTGATATACCATTAGTTTGTCTTATACTTTGTTCTTCAAATCGTAATCTTGGCTTACTTATACTTGGCTGACTAACTGTTTCCGCTCTAATAGGAATATTTGATTGATTACTTATAACTTCTTTTTTGTTTTTACTACCGCCCATATCACATTTTGATTAATTGCAAAAATTCATTTCGCACCTTATCATCTTCAAAAACTCCCCGAATAGCACTTGTCATCATTGAACTATTTTGTTTTCTTACGCCTCGGCTTGTCATACAGAAATGAACACCTTCACAAATAACCATAACTCCTTTTGCTTGTAAATTTTCCATAATACAATCGGCTATTTGAGTGACTAATCTTTCTTGTATTTGTAATCGGCGAGAAAAACAGTCCACCAAACGAGCAAGTTTAGATATACCAACTACTTTTCCGTTTGGAACATAGCCTATTGATATGTGACCATAAAAAGGCAAAAAATGGTGTTCGCAAGTTGAATAGAATTCGCAATTCTTTAATATCACCATTTCTTTACAACTACCCTCTTTGAATACCTTTAATAATTCAGTCGGGTCTTGTTTATAACCACTAAATAACTCTTCATAAGATTTTAATATTCGTTTCGGGGTTTCTATAAGTCCTTCCCTATTAGTATCTTCACCAATAAATTGCAATATTCTTTCAATATCGGTTTCTATTTCATTATCTTTTTCGTCAGGGAATTGCACCCAATCGTCAGTCTTTTGCACATAGTAATTGACCTTACACTCATTATTCTGCTTAACAAATAAAACAGCTTTGTCATTATAAGGAAATTCAGATAAAGTCTTTCCACTATCTATTAAATCATCTACAATTATGGTAGAATCATTTATTAGATTTTTATTCGTTATAATTGGTATTTGTAAGGCTTGAGATAATGCAATTGCCAATTTATAGCCACCCCTCGGAATAGGATAAATTGAGCCATATTTCTTACCTTTCTTTTCTATCTGTTCTGCTAATTTTTGGCTTAATATATTAAATCTTAGTTCTGTTATTTTCCAAGTATACATTTAGACCTCTTATTCATTATAATCTGTAAATAAACTTGCATTAGTTGATTTGCCTAATCTCTTTGACAAATCATTATATTCGTCAATATCGGCTTTATTTGCAGTTTTATTTATAAGTTTAGTCATTAACTCACTTCGTCTCGCTTGCATTGCCTTTTTATCCGTCAAAACAGGTCTCTTTTCGGGTTGTGCCATTTTAGTTGTTTGCTCCGTTCTTACTCTTTGCGGTTGTGGTGCTACATTTTCTGTTCCGACTGGCACGCTTGCGGTTTGTTTTGCTTTTGAATTTGAACTACCACCCATATTTATCTCCATTAAAATATGTTATTATTCGGAAATTCCCAACTGTCTAAAACCATATAAGCTTTTAATTTCTCATATAATAAATCTATTTCCGCTACGGAATAATCTTTGTCTTTTTCCAATTGAAAATATTGAACACACTTAAATAGTTTATATTCAAAAGGTAGGGACGGAACAATTGCCACGTCCCCAACCCATTTGACATAATTACACTTTTTATATTGAGTGTATTCTATCGTTTCTTGAAAAAATCGTTCATATCCGCTTGTATTAATTCATAGATACCAACGAGAAAATCCATATTAAACTTTTCCAATTCCTTTTTAGTAATTGGGTATTTCTTGCCTTTATCGTCCGTCAAATCCCAACTTACTAATAAACCCTCAGAAAAACATTTAATGATATAATCTATTTTAGTCATATTTTCATCTACATTTAAAGCAGAGTTAGTTTTGTTTAAATATGTTTGATTATAAACAATATTTAAGTCTCCGCAATCTGTCTTACATACAAGGTTTTTCTCTTTTTTTACTAAGTCAGTATACTTCATTTACAGTCTCCTTTTTTATATTTATTTATGATTGTGAATTTGTTGCGGTTATGGTTATAGAAGAAGGTGATTTGTTAATTATAGTTCCTTTCAAGTTTATTGTCCATAAACCATTTGTATCACTCGGACTGTCAGGGGCTTGCCAATAAAAATCAAATGAAATGGTAAAACCTAAGTTTGTGTCTGTTTCATTAGTAATTGTGCAAGTCTTTTTTCCTTTTTCACTTAAATAAGTTAATGCGGGGCTTTCTAATGGTAATGTTAAACTAAAATTAGCACTTCCCATTGTTTGTATTAAATTTTGTTTAGTATCGTCAATATAATTGGCAATATTCCATAAACCTTGAACTTCAACTGACCAAGCATTAACTTTTGATGGCTCACCACTGCCAAGAGACACAGTTGTTTTCATTGGGTCATATACAGTTGGTTGAATAACTGTCGGAGTTATTGTTGAGCTTTGTTCTTGCACTTTCTTCCCTACAAAATTAACCCCCGTCTGTATCTTTTCTGTATCACCTTGTAATGAAAAACCACTAACCACACAATTAATAGATTTTAATTTTCCACTTGATAATGTATAAGTTGTTGGCGTGGATGCAGTATGTGATACTACACTTTCGAAAAATTGCATATCTTCATAACAAGCATATCCTTGACCTTGCCAAACTGAACTTTCCGCACCACGCATAACACCAGCTGGCAATAATAGTCCTTGAACTTGAATATCACTTGAACTTGCTTGTATTTGTGGTGTTACACTCATTCCCGCAAAAGTAGAAAAAGAACTACTTTCTGCCATTGCAGTTTCTTCTGCATAATAACTTCCCGCAAACGCTGTTTCAGGCTCTCTTGTAAATGCCATTTTCTATTTATCTCCTTTTTTAGTATTTTTCTTTTCGTCAATTTTATTTTCTTCTATATCGGCGAGTATACCAAGCCTTTTATAATGTGGTATAATTTCCTCAATAACGTCAACTATATCACCAACCTTCTTTTCCTCACCGTTCCAAAGAATTGGTTTGGCTATTTTCATTTTCATTGTTTTTCACCTTTATTGTAAATTTAGATACTATTCCATACCAATCGGGAATATCGCTATCTATTAATTTTTGTCCTGTATAAATACAACTTTGAATAAAACCACTATCATTTACCAACTCACCTTGTAAACCATCTAAGGTTTGTATTAAATCGGCAGTAGTATAATCATATCCGTCTTTATTCCAATTATGTATTAATATATCAAATTGTTCAAATGCCATTATATGATTAGTATAATTAATTGGTGTCCCGTCTTGAATAAAAAAACAAATATGCGAGTTTATTTCAGTTTCGGGAGCAATACCTTGCCAAACAGATAAACCCGTTAATAATTCCAATTTGTTTACTAAAAAATTACTGATTATTTCTATCCTATTCATTTAATTCGCACTCAAATATCTTTTCAAATCTCGTAGTCGCATTGCGTGTGCCTTTTATGTTAAATTTCATACCATCACACTCAATAACATCATCTATTTCTGCTAAACTGTCTAATGGTAAACAAAAGATATAAGCACTATGTATGCTCTCTTTATTTGCCAATTGTAAAAGGTTTATGCTTGTTGAGTGGTAATGACATATATTGTTTTCAATTAGTTTATCGGTATATTGACGAGTTCCGTCATTTCTTTTGCCATAATCTTTTCTATATACCGAACATTTTTTAGTCATTAATGCCTTAAATTCTTTTTCAAGTCCGTAAGTTTCCATTATGTATATACCATATTCATTGCATTATTTGTTATAGTTTCAGGCTCGGGAGCATTATATTCTTCATTTTTGGCTTTCTGCATAATATCTGTTAATTGTGACCTTCTTTCACTCCAACTCATAGACACCGCACCATCACTAACAGAATTAGGTTTTTGTGCGAGTTTTACGAGTTCCGCATTTGCTAACATAAATATACAATAATTAGTGCCTTTGCTTGTTATTATATCTTGCAAATAAATATCATTTAAAGAACACTCTGCTTGCAAATCGCCATAAACTATAAACTTTGCAAATTCTATATTCGTCATATCTTTAACCTATTTTAATAAGGTATAACCTAAGATTTTTGATACCTTATCTCTTATATAGTCCATTTTAAGATAAACCGATTTGCCAGGACATAAAGTATTATCTACTTCTCTGTGACCTCGCAAATACTTTATCTTTTGTCCTTGTTTTTTATTGATTACTTCAATTATATGTGCTATTGATTTAATCACATTTTCTAAGTAATCACTATTTATTTGATTTTTCTCATAATCACCAATAAGAGCAATACCAAGCCAATTTTTATTATAATAGTTTTTATCACCTTTTGCTAAAGGGTCCTTTTTTGCTTTACTATCGTTTTCTATATATGTGTGAGCTCCAACCCAATAAGTATTTCGCCCTGTCTTTATGCTTGCTTGATTATTCTTAGTATCTCGCTTTATTAGATAATTATAAGACACCGCACCATAACCCTTTGCCTTTGCTATATTTTCCATATCTTTTAAAGTTTGGTTTTCTGAGCCTGTAGTATGGTGTAATATTGCTCCAATATAGTTTCCATATCTTTTTTTCATTTAATCACCTAAACAAAAACGGGAGAGTATATTTCAACTCTCCCGCCCACCAAGGAGACATATTAGGCACTGACTAATCTTGCACCTAATGCCGTGTCAATAACTTTAACACCATATAAGCAGTCAACAGAAATAATATCTTTCTTGGTATTGATATCATAGTCCATTGTTACTCTTATGGTTATTCCGTTCCAACTTTCGCTTGCAGTTCTGTTGGCACTTAATACTTCAAGTGGTGCAGAAACTAAGGCGATAGCGTTCTTGTGGAAAAATAAGGAAGATTTTTTACCTGTCTTAAATGTCAAAGCTGCGGAACTTGCGTCAGCTTGCAATAATGGGTAAATATTAATCTTCTTATTTGTGGTATCTTTACCTGTTACGGTGTAGATTGTTGTATCTCCCGCAATAGTAAACATAGAGCCGATAGGAACGTCACTTGAAGTTGCTACGGTAATATAATCATTACCAGCTGTTCCTGTTGCATTACCAGTAGTTGTTGTGTTCTCTGGCAAGTCAGGAATGTTTTGGTCCATATAGGTTTCAAAGTCCATAACTCTACCGAGTGAGGCTCTTCTTAGTCCATCGGTTGTGCCTGACTTTTCGGCGTTATAAATACCATCTAATGAAATATAATCGGCGTAATGGTCTGCACTCATTACACAATATCTATTATCCATCGGAGCCTTATTATTGTTTAAGATTTTGCCCATTTGAGCGAAATCACCTATACTTGCACTTGCTCCTCTTGTGTAGAAATATGGAAATTCATTTGCTACGGAAAGAACATCACTATCAATTTGTTGGTGTAATGCTCTCATAGCGGGTTGAAGCAATTGCTCGCTAAATTGGTTAAGAGTTAAAGACAAATCTTTTGTAGTTACAGCAAAAGATACATCCTTAAACTTATCAAGTTTCAAGGTTATACCTGTTTCAGTTGCGTTTTGAACAGAAATAGAACTTGAAAAGTCATTAGCAACGAAAGTTGCGGGTTTTCTTACGGTGATAGTATCACCTACTTTAGAAAATTCACTTGAAAAGTTTTTGTATGCGAGAGAACCCGCAATAAGGTTGTTTTCAAGTATCATAACTGCCTCTTTGGCAATTATGCTCGGGGTCAAAAATGTGTTTGCCATTTAGTTTTCTCCTTTTAACTTTTTATTCTTCATATACTCGTTATATTCTTTTTGTAAATCTTTGGTTGGTTTGGCACACTCAACTACATTTACATTGTCTATATTATCCTTAGAAATTGGGATATTTTCTAAGGCGTAATCTTGTTTTACTGTCTTTTTAGCCATTAGTTTCTCTCCATTTTTTATATTCAGAAATAGGCATTTTTCCTACGTCCTCGGGAGATTTGGTATTAACATTGGCTCCCGTCACACCACCACCAATATCATTTATAGTGGCTTGTTTAACAAACAACTCTGGCAATTCAGATTTTAAAGATTTTACTGCCTCTTCAGGTGTTAAATCTCTGTTTACAAGCTTTAATAAATAATCGGTTTTAGTTGCTCCTTCTTTCAAAGCAATTTCTTTGAAATTCATATTATAGGTATCAACTGCAGACTGTTTTTCTTTTAGTTTAATCTGTTTTTCCAATTCTGCGGTTTTCTTACGCAACTCTTCCAATTCACTATCTTTTTGCTTTTGTAATTCGGCTTGCTTTTTTTGATTATACTCGTCAACTATCTGTTTTTCTATTTCCTTTTTTATGTCTGCAATTGTTTTTACAGGCTCGGTAGGAATAACAGGTTGTGGAGCGGGAATAGTTGTTTGTGTTTGTTTTACAGGCTCAGGTGCTTGATTTGTCACCTGAATACTTGGAACAGGCTCTACTACTATTCCGTCATTGTTTTTTTCTTCTGCCATTTACTTCTCCTTATCTTTTTTTCTTGCCTTTGCCAGAATAAGTTTTACAATTCTTTCCCATACTATTTTCTCCTTTTATTTAATAAGTTTATTTAACGATATAACGTGAAACCTTTTTCCTTTAAGCCTGAACGAATTGCCTTCTCTCTCTCGGTAAGCCTTTTATTGTTAAGTTTGTCAAATTCTTCACGTTCGGCTTTGGTTATATTTTTTGCTAATGCTTGACTACTTAACCATGCCCATCTATCATATTCTTCGTCTGTTAAATTACCTTGCAGTTGTCTGTTTCTATTTCTATTGTTATTTATTACAAAACTACCTTGATATTCACCAATTCTTCGAGCGTTCGGGTTAGTTAATGGTCTTGTTTCAAAATACTCATTAATCTCTTGTGGTGTTGCTTTACCGCTATTTACCTTTCTTTGTAATTCTGCTATTCTATCATTTGTTGTCGTTGCTTGTTCTGTCGTATTAGCATTTCCGCTATTTGCCATAGCTTTTTTATTTGCACTTCCGCCCATAATAAACTCCTCTTTCTATTATTCCCATTTCATAGGTAATTTAGTATTACCTGTTCTTAAGCCACGTTTTTCTAATTCATCGAGTAATATCTTAACTCTGTTAAGTTGATAAAACGCATTGTGTCTTGTTCTTTCTTTTTGTCCTTTTTGTAATTCATTTGTTGGATTACTAACATTGTATTCTTCTGCTATCATATCGTGTTTAGCCCGCTCTTCACGATACATTGCTTTTAGTTCATTATCTTCAAAATCTTTCACTTTATTTCTTAATGAAGTTATTCTTTGTTCTTCTCTTGGAGTTAAAGCTATCTGATATTGTTTTCCACTCACATTTATAGTTTCATTGCCCCCTCCTTGTATTTCACCGAGGGCTTTTGTATTTTTACTACCACCCATTTTATTCTCCTAATTAAATCTTACAAATAAGTTTCTATCTTGATACATAACACCATACCTTAAACTATCACAAGCGTGGTCATTTTCTTTTAGTGGTCTTTCTGTATCTTCTTCCCACGAATAAGACTGTAATTCTGAAATTAGATTTTTACAATTCTTATCTACAAATAATCTATTAGTCCCAAAAGCAGAAGAGGTTTTTCTTATTCCATCTAAAACCGCATTTTCTGCTTTTTGTGTAGGCAGTCCCCTTTGTCTTAATTCTGCTATAAATGAGGCAGCCGAAGGGTCTACTATTATTGTTTCAATAGCATTATTTCTTATAAAATCTTGCATATCATTAGCATATTCGTGGTCTGTTTTTTGCTTGATATTTGCTCTACCACTATAATAATATTCTTTTATCACAATTAATTCGTCACCTGTATCTCCTATTAATAGAAAACAAGTAGCATTTTGCGTTCCGTAGTCAACAGATACCCATTTTCTTAAATATCTTCTATCTTCGGCGTTTTCTATAATATGATTATCTGTAAAAGTATCATAAATGATACCTTCGGCTCTTACCCACTTGCCAAGTATGTATCTATCATAGTAAACTGACCCTGAATATTCTGCCTCTAAATTCTTAACAACTGTTTCGCTTAAATATTCATTATCATAGATATTATAACTTTGCCTATATAGGTCTATTTCACCTGTTTCGTTTTTTAGAAATTGATAAAACCAATGATTAGGACTATCAGGGTTACAAGTTCCGTCAAACTTGGAATAAGGCTTGTCTAAACGAGATTTTAACATTTGAAATACTTCGGGCGACCAAGTCACTACCTCGTCACCATAACAATATTTAATACTTGACCCTCTTAATCTATCAACTTGGTTAGCCTTGTCCGCACCTAAACAATATACCTTTTCTCCAAACATATAAGCTGTATTATCTACCCTTATATTTGAAACTAATTCGGGTCCCCACATATTTTGTAATGGCTCAATTATATTTCTCTGTAAAGTTCCACGAGTATTACCTAAGATAATTACTAAACCTTCTTGCCCAATTAATCGTCTTATTCTTAATGGTATAACAAAGTAATCAAGGTATGTTTTTCCACTACGAGTGGCACCCTCTTTAATATTCCATCTATGCGTGGCATTATCTAAAAATTCTTGTTGTTTGGCAGTGAAAGGCATTATCTAATACCTATTAGTTTATGATATTGTAATGATAATCTAAATTGCGGGTGTTCCTTAATAAATTTAACAGTTTCCTTGATATTCATTTCTCCATCAAATTCAAGTGGCTGTATAAAGTAATAAAAACACTCGGGAAATTCTTTATAGTATTTTAATATAAAATCGTTATTATTATTATAAACAAATTTTAGTTCGTCAGGTTTTATAACAATTTTATCGGTTTTCGGCGAGCAAGTTATCCATTGTATCCATTTTGGAACACTTGATAAGCCATTAGTTTCAATAGCTTTGAAATAACCTTTACATAAAATATCATAATCTTTTAATTGTAAAGTAGGCTCTCCACCTGTAAATACAACCATTATATCTTGATAGTTACCGCCCGATAACCTATCAACTTCTTTATCTATTTCTTTGCTTGTCATTGTAATATATTGCTCGTGGTCTGTATCACACCACGGACAATTCAAATTACAACCACTAAACCTAACAAAGATAGCGGGACACCCCGAGAATTTACCTTCTGCTTGTATAGAATAAAATATTTCATTTACCTTATAAGTCATAAAAAAACCCTTTAAATTCTTTTAAAAATTAAGCAAAATAAAAGGTTTAGGCATTTCCATATATATTTTTATACCTAAACCTAAAACCTTGTTGTTTTATTAATATTTTTGTTATTACTTCTTATTCTCAAACTCTAAACTGCCTGTTCTTTTTAATCGAGCAAGGTCTTTTGCCATCATATTGGTTAACATTGTGGCATATCTCTTCATCTCATAGCCAGAGGAACGTTGCCCGAATACATCTCTCCTACTTTTCGTTCTAATCATTTTGCTTTCTTCCCTTGCAGTTTTAAGTGCACTTGTTAACGTTTCTACGTTGAATTCTTTAGGGGCTTTATAATTAGTAAGCGATTGTTTTGCCAAATAAGAATAAAACTCTGTTGGTTTCAAATAATGGTCGTCAGGGATAGTTATCAATTGCTCGAAATCATCGTTTTTATAACCATATTCTTTTTTGATTAATTCTCTATTAAAATTACGAATTCTGGTTCTCTCTTCTGCCGCTGCAATTTCTTCTTTATGTGCTTCAGCATAGGCTTTTCTTGCTGCTTCCGAAGCAATACGCTCTTTTTCGTCTTCCTCTGCTTGTAATCTAAGGCGTTCATATAATTCTTGTCGTTGTTTTTCTACTGCTTTTAACGCATTTTGTCTTCTTTGTTCTTCTTCGCTTATCGCAGTTTTTCCGTTCTTACTGCTACCCATATAAAACTCCTATAAAAAGAAACCCGCTCTATGGCGAGTTTCTGGTTATTTTCTTAATCTTTTTAAATTAATACCGAAATCGTCTTCTATTTCGGCAATATCTTGTAGATAACGTAATCTATCTTGAATATAGCCATTTAATGCTCTAATGCGATAATATTTTCTATCAGCATTGGCTCTGAATTCATTTTTTAATTCTTCAAAAAGCGAATTGCAATTAGCTTTAAATTCTTTACTCAATCTAATTGCCTTTTGAACGTCACACTCTTCTTTACCTTGAAAAACACCATAACCCGTAGGACCTGTTGGTCTTTCATACAGGCTAAAAGGACTTTTTGATATCTTATCTTCCCAATAATCAACTGCTTCTCTGCAGTCTTGAATTTTCTTCTCATATAAGGCGATTTGTTCTCGCCTTGTTTTGCAACTCCTTTGTCTTTGGAGCTCCCAACACTTTCTGCCAAGTTTGCCCCACTCTTCTCGCCAACTATTGGCGTATGTTTGCCACTCGGTAAGCCGAGCCTTTTCAATTTGAATTTCTTCAGCTGTCATTCTATTTGTCTCCTATTAAAATTTTAAATAATTTACTTGATTTTATACCAATAACCATAGATTGCTTTGTTTCTGCAATCCCAAATGTCATAAAGCTTTAAATCTTTAACATAAGCCACGTGTGAGGCTAATCTGAAAACATATTCGCCTTTTTTGTTCCAACTGCCGATGGTTGGACGCATATTGCCACTTTTAACTTTAATGCCTTGCCATTTCCAACCATTTTCGGTTAATACCTTATCGATAATTACTTTTGAATTTGGCACTTCTTGCAATTCCAAGCAATGTGGAATTGTTTCTAAAAAAGTTTGTTTCCAAGGCATATCTAACGCCTTGGTTAACGCCCTAATGGCACAATCTGTTGTTGCGTGCTTATTAGGTTGGTAATAAACATACTGCGTCATTCTATTTATCTCCTTAATGTTAAAGGGAGCTTATGCTCCCTTTAATTGATTTTGTTTTCTAACAATTCTATTAACTATGATTTCAAGGCTTTTATAACCTCGCTTGTCTTGCATATCTGAAAGCCCTAACCATAATTTCTCAAACAAATCTTCCATTTCAATATTAAATTCTTCTTCGTCCCACTCACTTCTATGATTAGAAATATAGGTTGCCTGGTCCCAAATATCATCCGACCTGTCTTTGTTTTGATGATATTCTAACTTTTTACATATCTCAGCAATATCATCGCCGAAACCAAAATAGAGTAAATTCATTCTATTCTCCTTTCTTTATCTACATATATATTATAATATATTTTAGATAAAAAATCAAGTTTTAAAGGGTGTTTTTATTAATTTTAATTAAAAAATCTTAAAAAAAATTAAAAAACCTTGTTTTTCTTAATTTTCAAGTCTAATATTATGAATATATATAAGGAGATATATCTATGAGACTGTATGATATATTTGTTAATGAAGAAAGTCAACTAAATATAGATTTGGAAGACTTACGAAAGCAATTAAGAGAAATTGCTCAATTAACTACCGATAATGAAGATACTTTTAATAATCTTCTTTGTCAATTGGAAGAAAAATCTTTTAATAGTGCTATTCAATTAATATCTGACTTATTAAAAAACACCGATTAAATCGGTGC
>JAFSVJ010000092.1 GCA_017445025.1 Abditibacteriota bacterium
TCCCTAATTTTATGCTTAACGTAATTTCTATTTTCGTATCTCCTTGACATTCGTTCGTATTGAAACAAAATCCTAATGGTGTTCGCCTTATGCTTTTGTCCCACTACTCACTCATTACAGTCGATGACTACAATTCGCAATTACTTGCATAAAATTGTGCTTTTTGGTAAATTAGAGACTTTTTTTTGCCTTCCAAGCAGAAGGTTGCGAGTTCGAGCCTCGTCTCCCGCTCCACATAGATCGGTTATAAACCGGTCTTTTTTTTATTCCCTATTCTGTCAAAAAACTTTAACACAACAAAAAACTACAAAATATCTCTTTTTATTATTTTATTTTTCTCTGTTTTTATGGTATAATAATAGTGAGAATTATTTTATTGGTAAAAATGATATGGATATAAAGAAATATTGTAAAGAAATAAAGCGTGAGTTTGATTCCGGCAGTGCAAGGGAACACGCTTACAGAACAGCTTTAAAAAATCTCTTGGAAGAAGACAGGTTAATACTGGCAATAAACGAACCGGGAGGCATTTCTTGGGGTTCTCCCGATTTTGAATGCAAATATAAGGGGTTAGCTTTCGGTTATATAGAGTGTAAAGATTTAAACAAAGATATTGAATACAGTAAATTAGGTTCAGGGGACAAAGAGCAAAGAGATAGATATTTAGAACACACAAAAACTCTTCTTTGCACCAATTATAACAGATTTATTCTTTATAAAAATAATAAAATAGTTTTTGATACAACCTTGTTTAACAATGAGCTAAAGCTTGTTAAGGGAAAAGATAAGGACTTGGAAGATCTGTTAAATGAATTTATATATTCCGCTCCCATTCAAATAGAAAGTGCCGATGTTTTGGCAGAACGTTTGGCACAGAAGGCAAAGATTATAACCAAATCCATTGAGGAAGATTTAAACCAAAATGGTGAAAATTCGGATTTATATGATTTATACAAAGATTTTGAAGAAAAATTAATCAGTAAGTTGGAATATAAAGATTTTGCTTAAATGATAGGTCAAACCCTTTGCTATGGGCTTTTTGCGGCAAAATATAACCAATCAAAGATAACAGATTATAACAACCCTTTGCGAACATTGGAGTTTAACAGAATAAACGCCAAGGAGTTTTTGCCCAAAACCAACGAAGTTTTGAACAATCTTTTTAACACAGTTTTTAGTTATGATGTTATTACCGGTATCAGCTATATAATTGATGATGTGGTGGAAATATTAAAAAACACAGATATGGGAGCTGTGTTGGTGAATTTTGGTGTGGGAGAGGACAAGGACCCCATTATCCATTTTTACGAAACCTTTTTGAACAAATACGACCCGGAATATAAAAAGAAATTGGGAGTTTTTTATACTCCTCGCCCTGTGGTGGATTATATAGTCCGATCAATAGATTATGTTTTAAGGGAAGATTTTGAAGAGCCTTTGGGCTTGGCTTCCGACACAAAAGAAGGAGACGGAGAGTTTAAAGTCCAAATCTTAGACCCTGCCACAGGAACCGGAGCTTTTTTGACCGACATTATAAACAATATTCACAAGACCGTGACGGAAAACATTACAGACGACTGGAACTCCTATGTAAACGATATTCTTTTAAAGAGATTAAACGCCTTTGAAATAATGATGGCTCCTTATACCATAGCCCATATAAATGTTTCCCAACTCTTAACAGAACAGGGTTGGGACAAGACAGGTGCCTTGTCCATAGTTTTGGCAGACACTTTACAAGAGCCGAAAACAGAAGGAGAAATAAACAGTTTACGAATTCCCGGCTTACCAAAACTGAAAGATGAAATAAAGAAAGCCAATAAAATTAAGAAAAATAATCATATAATGGTGATTTTAGGCAATCCCCCTTATGCGGGAAACTCTGCCAATTCAAATAACAGATATATTATGGATATGGTAGATAAAGCCTATTATCCGAGAGATGATGAGTTTAAAGAAAAAAACTTTAAATATATAAATGACGACTATGTAAAATTTATAAGGTTTGCTCAAGATAAAATTGATAAAACTAAATGCGGAGTTTTGGGTTTTATTACAAATAACGGCTATATTACAAATCCTACTTTTAGGAAAATGAGAACAAGCCTTATGAAAACCTTTAACAAAATCTATATTCTCAACTTACATGGCAGTTTAATAAAACATGAAACTTGTCCTGACGGTTCAAAAGATGAAAATGTTTTTGATATAAGAGTGGGAGTTTCCGTTATAATTGCTGTTAAAGACAAATCAAATAAAAGCTTTGTAAAATATAAAGATATTTACGGTTTAAGAAATGTAAAATTTGAATATTTAAGAAACAATTCTGTGGAAACCACTGATTTTAAAATCGTAGAACCTCAAGAACCTTTTTATATTTTTGCTCCCAGAAATAATGATTTGGAAAGTGAATATAATAAATATGATTCTGTAAGAGATATATTAACTAATAATAGTTTAGGTATAGCAACGGGAAGAGATATACTATTTATAGATTTTAAAAAAGATAAGTTATGGGAAAGAATTACAGATCTTAAAGATTTGCCTTGCGAGACAGTTAGAGAAAAATATAATATTGGAGATAATACAAGAGATTTTAATTTAGAGAAAATTAAAAATAGAATAGAAAATAATTATAATTTTGATAATATTGAAAATATATATTACAGACCTTTTGATAATAGATATATTTATTATTCAAAAGTATGTAGAACTATTTTAGAATATCCAAGATATGATATTATGCAACATTTATTTAAAAATAATTTAGCATTATCTATAAGTCGTAGAGGTGTTAGTAATAAAAGTTTAAGACATATAGTCTTAATTTCTAATAAAATATTATCTATGGATATTTTTTCTCCACTAACAAATGTTTTCCCATTTTATTTATATCAGGAAAGTGAAGGTGGGTTGGACTTGGCTTTTGAAGAAAAGACCCCTAACCTGTCCAAAGAATTTATAGAAAAGGTGGCTTCTGCCACAAGTATGGAATATGTTCCCCTATGTGACGAAATCAAACTTGACACTCTTTCCGAAAACCAATTTGCCCCCCGTCATATATTTAACTATATCTACGGACTTCTCTCCGGTAAAGCCTACAGAGAAAAATATATGGAGTTTATAGACACAGACTTCCCCAGAGTTCCCGTTCCCAAAAACAAGGAGCTTTTCCTTAAAATCGGTGAGTTTGGAGACAAACTCATAAATCTCCACCTTATGAAAAATGTTCCCCTTGAAGCCCATAAATTTGTAAAAGGAGATAACTCTGTTGTGGGAAAGATCACATATAACACCGACAAAATCTATATAAATGATTCATCTTACTTTGAAAATGTTTCTCCGGAGGTATGGGAGTTTAATATGGGTGGTTATCAGGTCCTTGCCAAATATCTCAAAGACAGAAAGGGAAGAGATTTTGATTTCAGTGAACAAAGCCACTATCAAAAGATAATATCCGTCCTTAACAACACCCTAAAACTCACAGACAACTACGATGAATACATAAAAGAGGAAATATAAAAAATATATTTAATTTGTTTTTTCTAATATAATATGATATAATTATAATGTAATAAAGTTTCGGAGGCAAAATGAACAAAATTATAGGAGTTTTAAGCGTTATTATTATGGTTATCAGTTTGGCCATAAGCGGATATTGTCAAGGAGAAACTATGAAATTTACAAAAGAAAAACTAACATTAGAACAAAATTGGGATAAAACATTTCCTAAGAGTGACAAAGTAAATCACAGTAAAATTACTTTTCACAACAGATACGGTATAACTCTCGCAGCTGATATGTATGTTCCAAAAGATGCAAAAGAAAAACTTCCCGCAATAGCTGTATCAGGGCCTTTTGGTGCCGTTAAAGAACAATGTTCCGGACTTTATGCCCAGACATTAGCTGAAAGAGGCTTTTTAACAATAGCTTTTGACCCTTCATTTACCGGAGAAAGTGGCGGAGAGCCAAGATATATGGCATCTCCGGATATAAACACAGAAGATTTTCAAGCTGCGGTAGACTATCTTTTAAGCCTTGATAATGTAGACCCGGAAAAGGTGGGAATTTTAGGTATATGCGGTTGGGGTGGTCTTGCCCTAAACACTGCCGCTATTGAAACAAGAATAAAAGCCACAGTAGTTATCACCATGTATGATATGAGCAGAATCAGTGCAAAAGGTTATTTTGACTCAAGCGACAGTGAAGAAGCACGTTTTACTCAAAAACAAGGGTTTAACAATCAACGAACAGAAGATTATAAAAACGAAACCTACAAAAGAGGCGGAGGAGTGGTAGATCCCCTTCCCGAAGACGCTCCCTATTTTGTAAAAGACTATTACGACTATTACAAAACTCCAAGAGGATACCATGTCAGATCCTTAAATTCTAACGAAGGTTGGAATGTAACGGGAACCATGTCTTTTATAAATCAACCTATTTTACAATATTCAAATGAAATCAGAGGAGCTGTTTTAATTATACACGGAGACAAAGCTCATTCTTTTTACATGGGAAAAGACGCTTACGAAAACATGATAAAAGACAACAAATATACTGATAATAAAGAATTTTTGGTTATTGAAGGTGCTTCCCATACAGACCTATATGACGGCGGTAAAAACAAAGTTATCCCCTTTGACAAAATCCAAACTTTCTTTGAAACATATTTTAAATAAAAGCGAGTATAAAAAAACCCTTCCGAAAGGAAGGGATATTTTTATTCAAACTTAACCAAAGCATACCATGACGGGGGAATAGTGAGAGTTGTCTTTCCGTCTACAACCTTTAATTCCTTACCGGTCACAAGTTCCGTGGCTTTTGTTTTACCTTCAGGTAAATCTATATTTACCTCTGTTTCCGTAAGGGCGGCTTCCGTTGCGGGGCGACGCTCTTCACTAAAGAAAGATGATACAACTTCTTTCCTCTTATTAAAGTATACATAATATATATTATCACCTTTCTTATAAGCCGTTGAACTTATAGGAATGTCTTGAGAAACAGTCACCTCTGATCCTGCTTTTATTAAAGCTTCTTTCAACATATTATAATCTTTATCATCAGTTCCCACTTCACTTAATACAATCACTTTTCCCTTACCGACAGAATATTCTCCGGGCTCAAATTTAATACCCAAAGCCCCGGGGAGAGTTTCATTAATACCGCTCATATCAAATCTTCCCGTCCAAGGGTAGCAAACCAAAGAACCACCGTTTTCTATCCATTTGACAAGCTTTTCACGACTTCTCTTAGTCAAAACATCATTGGCTCCGTTATCAACTATAACCTTATATTTATCTATATTATCCATAAAGTGAGCGGAAACTGCACCAAAGCCTATTCCCAATCTCTCCATAATATATCCGGAGCTCTTTCGTCCCTCTATATGGAAGAAATTACCTTCCGGGCTGGTCCAAATCGTAGAATCAGATATAAGCATAGCCGTATTGCCTTCAATTCTGTCAGCATTGATAACATTACCCCAAACCTTTGAGAGAGCGTCAAATTCCAAAACTCCCGGCTGGGCATAAGGCACAGCCGCAAAGGAATAGAGATAATATTTATATCCTCCCAAAAGCACATCAGCCATTGTCATTCGAAGAGGCACTCCCCTTTCCTTTGGCCAACCATTCTCTCCGCCTATGGTTGTATCATAGGTTATGGATAATCCTCTAAAATAGGCTTCCACATCAACGCTGGTTTCCATACATTCACAATAAGGACCTATATTATCATACTTTTCAGCAAATTTAAATCCCTGTGAAGCATCAAGATATGATCCCCTAAGGAGAATAGGCAAATCGGGAATAACTTCTCTAATGGTATCACAAGCTTTAGTCATAAAATCGTCCACATTCTCATACCAACAGTCAACCCAAGCTTCATTTTCCGGAGTAAGCATAAAGGTGCCTTTTTCTGTAGGCTTTTGAGGAAGAGATGTGTTGAGATTATGAGCTTTTGCATACTTCGCCCAAGCTTCTTTGGTGACTTCGCTGTCATCAGGGTAACCAAAACCAAATATATCCGTATCGGGAGTTGCAAAAACCGCCAAAAGAGCGGGACTATCCTTATATCTCTCACATAAACCTTTCATTTGAAGAGCAAACAAATCTTTAAAAGTCTTGTTATACAAATATCTGCCGGCTTGCTTTCCGTTATCGGTCTGTGACCAGCCGAATCTGTTCCAACCAAAACAATAAGGGTCAAAGATTATACCTATTTTCAGCTTCTCCGCATCTTTAATCCATTTATCACATTTATCAAAATCTATATAATAACCTTCCCTATTCTTTTCATTAGTCCAAGGAATACCTATCAAAATACAATTATACCCCATTCTCTTAATGGCATAAATATTATCTTCATCAGACATATCACAACCATCAAAATTCAAACCACCCATAATCTTAAAATCATTGTGGAAGAAATTTTGTCTGGTTACTTGAAAAGAGGCAGGGGGGATCTTATCTATATCTTTATCAATTTTCACCTTTTTAGAAGCTTCTTTTACAAGACTTGTGACGAAATATCCGTAAGCTCCTCCGTTAGGGTTAATCAAAGAATTACCGCTTGTTGACATTGAAGCGAAAATCATAACAGAGCCTGCATAATCACCGGCATGGTGAACAAATTCGGATACCACAGAACCTTTAAAAGGTCTGTCCAAAAATACCCAGTTATTTGCTATGTAATCAAATGTTATAAGAGGTTTGTAGTCTACCCAAGGGTATTGTTGGTTAAGCCAAATACTGTCATCCACAGTCAAATAATTAGAGTTTACGGGAGGAATTTCTTCAGGAAAGTCGGGGAAGACTTTTGCACCCTCTTCCGTTAGCTTAAAGGGGCTTGGGTTGGTATTTCTGTCAAAAGGCATAAAAGTTCCTTTTGTTAAGAGATAATTGGCAGCCTTATTAGCGGGAGCATTTTCCTTTTCCATTATAATCTCGCCCTTATCATCTTGCTTTAACAATCTTGTAAAAGGCACATCCACACCAAACCATACAAGACTGTTGCCTTTTTTTAACGCCTCTTTCAAATATTTAAAATCTCCGTCTTTTATAACCGCACTTTCATATACAATAACAGAGTTTAAATAACTAAATTTAGATAAATCTTTACAAACAACAACATTAGCTCCGGCTTTTTTCAAGGCTTTTTGAATATTGCTTATGGCGTTTTCACCTTGACCGAAGGGAGGCAGGACAGAAGTATCCACCAAAACTACTCTGACACCCTTTAAATTAGCAACCTTATTAACCACTATTTCATCTCCCACATAATCTTCTGTAAAATCACAAGTGATTTTTATATTATCCAATAATATTCCGGCCTTGTCCCCTTCCCAATTTTCAGCTTGTCTTAAAGATATATAACAAGCAGCAATTTGAGTAAAATCCGGATATTCTAAGTTATTGGGATTATCTACTGCAAAGAAGATTTCAGGTTTTAGTTCCACATGTTTCCATACCTTGTTTATAGGAGTCACATGTCCCCATCGACTTCCATCTTTTAAAAATATTTCAAAATTAATCTCGGGACAATTTGCTATTTCTTTTACATCAAAGGAAAACTTTTGAATATTGGAAATGGGAAGCTTGTTTAAATCGGGAAAATGCACACCAAACCAACCCGCATGCTTGTGCATAACAGCTTCCAAACAATAAGAGGTATCCTGAGCCACATTTATAGTATAATCATTTAAATATTCACTATGCCCGCACTTTGAAAAAGCAGAAATATCCGTGTCTTCAAAATCAGAAATAAGATATTCCCCACTCATGACTTGACAACCTACCAATAAAACCACTAATAAAAGGTATAAATGCATTATATACTTCATATCTCTCACCTTTTTAAAAAAAGGGCTTGCTAATAGCAAACCCTTGAATAAAGATTTCAACTAACTACCGATTGTGTTATATTCAGCAGTTCCTCTGTTAAACCACTTTGCGTGACCGTCACGGAAACCAATGTTAGCACCTTGAGGGTATTCGTTAGAACCCTTGTGATTGGTTCTCATTCTTCCCCAGCTGGTTCCGAGACCACCCCAATCACTTCTTGCACAGTCAAATACCAATGCTGCTTGAGAAGTAGGAACACCGGATGCTGCCTGATTATCTAAGGGTAGACCTTCAAGATCATAGTTGTATGAATCATACATGGCAGTTGAAATATCATTCATCATCTTTGGTGTAATACCACCGGCGTTTTCTGTGCAGTAATACATGGCATTGTTTTTAATGTAATTGTTTAAAACAAAATACTTTAGCCAAATCTTGTCAAAACCATACCAATACCAACCACCTTGGTCAGCATGGGCCTGGTTAAAATTGTTAGCACAGTTATCTTTTAAAGACAGGTCCGGTGTCAACTCATCGTAATCGTCAGCATATAACACTAAACCTAAAGTCAACTGTTTAATGTTACTGAGACAATTAGTTTTTCTCGCCTTACTTCTTGCCTGAGCAAAAACAGGGAACAATATGGCTGCCAAAATTGCAATAATAGCTATGACAACCAATAACTCGATTAAGGTAAAACCTTTTTTACTGAACATAGTCAATTTATCCTCCTGTGACTATAAATTAGTTTATTTGGTAAATTATAAAACATTACTTAATTTTATTATACCACTTTTAACAAAAAAAGTCAAGTGTTTTGATGTATAAATCCTAATTTTTTTTATTTTATTTAAAAAGGATTTATCTATTATCCTGTAAATTTGTATAATAAAACCAAGATAATATTTTATAATCTCAATACAATTATATTATACCACATAAAGCCACGGTTTGTCAAGTCATATAATAATATAATATACTAAAAGTTGAAAAATTTCTTTAGTGTGTTATATAATAATAATGTATTTTATAATCTATTAAGGAAACATTATGACAGTTAAGAATAAATCCGTTGCGGTCACAGGTGCGGGAAGCGGTATAGGCAGACAAACAGCTCTTGAATTTGCCAAAGCCGGAGCTCGTGTTGCTCTTATAGGCAGAAGAAAGAAAAAACTTGAAGAAACTCAAAAACTCATTGAAGAGGTAGGGGCTTGGTCTATAGTTTTAGACGGAGATATAACAAAGGAAGAAGATACAGACAGAATTGTGGCTGAAACCATTTACCAATTTGGAAAAGTAGATATTTTAATCAATAACGCAGGCTCTTTCAACACCATAGGACCTATTTGGGAAACTGACACCGACAGCTGGTGGAATGATGTCACCATTAACATTAAAGGCACATATCTCATAACCAAAAAATATCTTGAAGATATGATGAAATTTAATGAAGGAATTATCGTATTTATGAACGGAGGGGGTGCGGGATTTCCCCTACCGGGAGGTTCCGGCTACGGAATAGGTAAAGCCGGAGTTCTCCGTCTTTCAGATACTCTATACAAAGAATTACAAGTTGTAGGCTCAAAGATTATGACCTTTTCCATAGGCCCCGGTCTTGTAGAAACGGAAATGACTCATATTCAGTCAGATACTGAAATTGGACAAAAATGGCTCGGAGGAACCAAAGAATATTTTGACAAAGGACTTACCACACCTCCCAACGCTTGCGGAAAGAAAATCATAGAAATAATTGAAAACTTTACTCCCGAGCTTTCCGGTAGAATTTTCGATGTAAACACTTCCGTTCCCGATCTATTGAAAGATATAGAAAACATAGTAAAAGAAGATAAATATACCTTAAGACAAAAATAAAGGATAAAAAATGAAAATTGCAATTGTTCAATCAAAACCCATTGCCGGGGACATTACAGGAAACTTAAATAAAATTAAAGAATATATTAACAGAGCAAAGGAAGACAAAGCAGAACTCATTATCTTTTCCAACGGCTCTTTGACGGGAGTAAACATCAAAGGTCTTTTGTATGATACCACATTTACAAATGAAGTTGCCATAAAAAATATTGAACTCATAAATGCCACAGAAGGTATAAATGTCCTTATTCCTACCATTACAGAATATAAAGGAAAACTCTTTGAATATCAGGCATTTATCAATAAAAACGGAGAAGTAAAGCTTTTCCCGGCAACTCCCAACGATGCCCACGAAATGTATGAAGGAGATATAGAAACAGGAAAAGAAGAATGTCTACTGACCATAGATAACAAAAAGTTCTCTGTTAATTGTCCAAACGGAGACGTTGACCTAAATATATATTCTTTTATGTCTGTCTTCGATAAGGTTAATTATCATAACTTGGATTTTGTGGAATTAATGCCGGAGACAGATGTTCCTTATATAAACATTAACAGCGCCGGTTTCTGTAACGGTTTGGTGTTTACAGGTGGCTCTTTAGGAGTTTCACAGGGAAAAATCACTTTCCAAGCTCCATATTTTGAAGAAGGCTATTTTTTAATAAATCTTGAAGGAAAGAAAATCACAGGAGAAATTCATCCTGAACCAAAAAGTAAATACGAAGCGGTTCACAAAGCCATAGTAAATTCAATTAGGGATTATATTAATGCCAATGGGTTTAAAGGAATAGTTTTTGGTATGAGCGGAGGTGTTGACTCAGCTCTTGTAGGCACTTTGGCAGTTGAAGCTATAGGGCCGGAGAAGGTCACTTTTCTTATTATGCCAAGCAAATATTCTTCAAATGAGACCATGAGCGATGCGGAAATAATTTGTAATATATTAAAAGCAAAATATTACAATATTCCCATTGTGGACATAAACAAAGAATTTTTAACATCTCTTGCACCTTTCCTTGAAGGCACCAAGCCTGACACCACTGAAGAAAACATTCAGTCAAGGATAAGAGGTGTCCTTAATATGGCTGTCAGCAATAAAACAGGTTATTGTGTCCTTGCTACCGGAAATAAAAGTGAAGCATCAACCGGCTATTTTACCATGTATGGTGACAGTTGCGGTTCTCTTGCTCCTATTATTGATTTATATAAAACAGAAGTATATGAACTATGCGAATATATCAATTCTGTTAATCCCATAATTCCGGAAAGTATTATAAAAAGACCCCCAACAGCAGAACTTGCTCCCGGTCAAAAAGACAACGACAGTCTTCCCGATTATGATATATTAGATGATATTCTTATTGAGTTGGTGGATTTGGGATGCCCTGTGGAAGAAGTTATGGCAGACGGATATGACGAAGAAACTGTTATAAAAGTTTACAACCTCTTGCACAAAGTTGAGTTTAAGAGATGTCAATACCCATTGGCAATCTCTCTTTCCGAAAGTTGTTTCCAAAACAAAGAATTTTGGGATTATCCCCAGACCAATAAATTTAGGGCAGAATTATGAAAAAAATATTAATATTATCTCTCCTTTCTCTTATGACTGTCGCCTTTTTCGGTTGCGGAAAAGTGGTAAACCCCATAATAGAGAACAGAGTTATTGCCACCTTAAACTCTCACATAAAAGCGGACAAGTGGTCTTGCAAGGTTTTGGGAGACCCGAACTTCAACCAATCCTCTGTGCCGGATGTGACCATAAACGGTGAAAATATATACTATGATAATGTTATAGTAAAAAAAGTGGATCTTCACTTCAAAAACGTTAGCATAAACCTTTCCGACA
>JAFSVJ010000010.1 GCA_017445025.1 Abditibacteriota bacterium
AAATCAAAAATCAAAACTCAAAATCGTGGTGCTACGCACCACATTAAAATCTAAAATCTATAATCAAAAATCAAAATCGTGGTGCTACGCACCACTTTGGTTAGCGAGTTTTAAATTTAATAGGGGGCTTGTTTTGGAAAAATATGTATGTAATTATTGTTTTAAAGAAATAGATTTACAAAAAGAAGCGACCATTGCTTGTGATAAATGCTTAAGTCCATATCATATGGAATGTTGGAATAAATATAATGTTTGTGCTACAAATGGATGTAATAGTAAATCATTCCATAATATAAATAATATTATTATTTCAAAAGATGTATCAAAAAAATATATTTGTACCTATTGTCATTCAGAAATTGAAAATATAAATGAATTGGTTTTTTGTGATGAATGTGATAGTCCGTATCACATAGATTGTTGGCAGGAAAACAATGGATGTGCAACTTATGGTTGTGCCGGTGATTTATATCATAGAGAAAATAGAATAGTTAAGAGTAATAACTCAGTTATTATAAATCCAGAACCGGTTAGAATAAATGCTAGCAATAGAAATTTAGGTGAATATAATCCACAAGTAACATATTATGATAATATATTTAGTAATAGATATCAAACAATAGATGATTTTTATCGTGAAGAAAGATTAAATAGTTTTATTAATGTCTTAAAATGTATAGGTGCCTTTTTGTATTCAGGTTTACTTTGTTTTTTAATTTGGTTAGGGTTTTATAAAATTATACAAATATACGAATCTACTTTTCATTATGATGAATATACACTTTATTTATCTATAACTTTTTTAGTTGGCTGTTTAATATTATTTGGAGTGGTTATTATGAATTTACTTGAAGGAGTTGGAGTAGATAGTGAAAAATTAGCTAATTGTTTTGGTATATTAATTGCTCCATTTTTTTGTTGTTCTGGAGGGTCTATTATAGGTCCAATATTATTTTATGGAATTATAGGTGGTATTTTATATTTGTTGACTCTTCCGTTATCAAAGATAACTAATGAAGATGCTGAAAATATTATATCTAAAATTTGTGCTTTAGTTCCTGTAGTTATTTTTATTATATTGACAAGTATAAATTGTTATAATATGGTGACTGCTACATATATTTCAGTATTAAATTGTTGTGTTCCTTTTGCTTTATATTTAATAATAGCATTAGTCATAATTATTGATGGAAATATTATAGATTTTTTAGCAAATAATAGATAGAAATTTGTAGTGTGATATTATTTGTTTAAAAAAATAAACCCCTAATGATAGGGGATTATTCATAGTATATTTTTTATTTATTGAAGTATCTCTTTAAAAGTCCGGCAAAAGCGCAAGCGTGACGGGCTTCGTCTTTGCAAGCTTCGTGGATTGCGTCGTGAACTGCGTCGTTGTTGGCAGCTTTTGATGCTGTGGCGATTTTTTTCTTACCGTGGTTGGCACCGCTTTCGCCTTGAACAAGTTTTATTAAGTTTTCTTCTGTGGATTCGGAAATGCCACCGATTAATTCGCAGAATTTGGCAGCGTGAACAGCTTCTTCAAAGGCAATTCTTTTCATGGTTTCTGCTATTTCGGCATAGCCTTCTCTTTCGGCTTGTCTTGCCATAGCAATATACATACCCACTTCGGCACATTCACCTTCAAATTGCATTTTTAAATCTGCTGCAAATTCACTGTCTTTTGCACAACCGACTTTATCCCAGTCAATTATGTCAAGGTAAGAACCTGTATCCTTAATCTCTTCAAATTTTTCTTTTGGGGCTTTACAGTTTGGGCAAGCGTCGGGGGCTGCACCATCTGCTACATAGCCACATACTGTGCATCTAAACTTCATTGCATCTATCTCCTTTTTCATTATTAGTTATATTATACCATAAAGAAATTATTTTGTCAATTTTTTTAAAATTTGAAAAAAAAGCAGCTTTTGCAATATAATAATATATGGTTATAAAAACAAGGTCATTTATCATTATATTAATATATACGAAGGTTTTATAAATGTTTTCATATCATAATCATTCAAATCTTGGGGACGGTTTTGCATCTCCTGAGGAGCAATTGGTTTCCGCATATAATCACGGAATTAGTGAATTCGGTCTTTCAGATCATTATTGTATATGGTTTGACGGTTCTACTCCCGGTTTCAGTATAAAAGATATTGATAATTATTTTAATGTTCTTTTAAAATTAAGGGAAGTTTATGCTCATAAAGTTAAGGTTAAATTCGGAGTGGAACTGGAAAATCTACCGGCAACTCTTGAAGAGGAATCCGAGGTTCTAAAAAAATACCCCCTTGACTATATAATAGGGGGAACTCATTTTGTGGATGATTGGCCTATAGACAGTTATAAAGAGTGGTGGACTGTCTTAGGTCCGGAGGAAATAGACAGAAGAATCAAAAAATATTGGGACGCCCACTACAAAATGTGTAAAGATGGGGATATTGATATAGTTGCCCATTTTGACACCTACGAAAAATGGGGGCCATTGGTAGATAATGATTATACGGAATATTTTGTTGAGTGTTTGAAAGTTTGTAAAGAGCGAGGTTTGGCTACAGAAATCAATACAGCCAAAAAAACTTCTCAAGTTAATGCTTTTTATCCCCATAATGAGTTTATTGAACTTATAGCTGAGTATGATATACCTGTGATTATATCTACAGATGCTCATTATCCTACTCATGTCACAAGATATATGAGTGAAGCAAAGGAGTTGTTTGGAAAATATAATATAAAACGGATTGCAAGGTTTGAAAACAGAAAAATGTTAATTGAATATGTTAAGTTTTAAAATTAATTGGTGCGAAAGCACCTTTTTTTAAAAATCAATAATTAATAATCAATAATCAAATTAGCCGGCTCTAAACTTTAATAGTTGTATTGGTTGATTGACTTTTTCGTCAAAGGAAACGGTAAAGTTGATTGACTTCACCCTCTTTCTCATCCCAAAAAGTGTCGTAAACTCCACTATTCCAAATCCCTAAAAATTTCGCTATTCGCTCAATTTTTTGGGAACCCTTGGAATTCGGGAACCCTGAGAATTGAACTGAAATTTGCACGCAGTTGCAAATTTCCTTTCAAGGACTCACTCCCAAAAAGTCTTATATCCATCCCCCCGTCATCTCTCCGAGATGCCACCCCCCAAGCTGTCGCTTAGGGGGACAGACTTATCCCCCCGTCATTTGCCTTTGGCAAATGCCACCCCCCAACCTTACGGTTAGGGGGACAAAGAAATATGATAAAGAGCGTTGAAAAACGCTCTTTTTCTAATTTGAGATTTTTAAAAAATATATGGTATAATATAGTTAGAAAATAAAAGGATATATTATTATGAAAATTAAGCTTTTTATATTAGTCTTAACAATGATTATAATAGCCACTTCTGTGTATAGTGCCAAAATAGCTACCTTGTATTCAGACTTTATGGACAGGGGATATAAAAACACCTTGGTTTCAGAATTAACTGAGGCGGGTTTTGAGGTTGTTCCTTACGAGAACATTTATTTTAAAGATTTAATCTCAAATATTAATGATTATGAAATGCTTATTTGTGTTCCCACATTTAATTATTCAAACTCTGTTCAAATAGAAAACTACAAAAATGAACTCACCAAATATGTGGAAGAGGGTGGAATAATTATTGTATCCGACGCCAATTATCCTCAGCAATATGAGTGGATAGGAAAGGTATTTAAAGGTCTTGATTTTTCTTCCGGAGCGGGAGGAGGGGATGAACTTCAAAGCCCCAATGTTTATGCCAAAGACCATCCTCTGCTAAAAGACATAAAGCTTCCCACTCTTCCTTGGTGTGATGTTATAGGAGTTTCTCGTCAATATGACATACTTTTGACAGATAAAAAGAGTCGTCCCGTTTTGGTATACAAGGAAATAGGAAAAGGTATTTTGGTAGTTTCTTCCATGTATTACCCTCAATACGGTTTTCCTAATGTGGACTTTATAAAAAACTTAATATCTTATAAAAATGATGAAAAAAGAAAAGAGCAAATGTTATTTAAGCCTGTAGAAATAAACAAAAACCCATTAGTAAAAGTAAGCAATAAAACTGTCCCTCCGAAAACATACCACATGGACCCTGTTCAGGGAAACACTTTCGTAAACACGGATTGGACCGTCACTTATGACAGTGAAGGTATGTATTTTGACATTATTTGTTATGACGAGGACATAATTAACGCTTCTTCTTCAACCGTTTTTAGAGATGGGCCTGTTTGGCATGATGATTCAATAGAAATTTTCATCAAACCACCATGGAGTGATGACAGAGCTGATTACTATCACTATATAATCAGTATAGATAATGTGCAATCTGATGAAGTTATTCAAGATGCGGGTGTGGATACATATTTTGAAAGCAAAACAGAGGTGGGAAAAGACAGATGGACTGCCTCAGTTTTCATACCTTTTGCTTCAATGGGAATAAATGCCAATACATATTTAAGACATACAGATGAGCCTGATACATCCGCTGTTTCCGTTCCTTTACATCCCAAATTTGATTTTGATTTTAATATATGTCGTTCATATCACCCGGGAAAGAACAATGCGGGTTTATACAGCTTTGCATATATGGATAAGCCGGCTTTCCATTCAACAGAATATTGGGGACGCCTTCGAACGGATCCCATAGATTTTGATAATTTTGTTATAACACAACCGGTAAAAATAGTCTGTCCCGAAATTCTTTCTGTGGGGTTAAATGAATTTAAAGTTGATGTTCCATATTTGGAAGGTATCAGTGCTAAAATTATAGATTATACTAATGGCAAAGTTTATGATACCAAAGATGGCATTTGTGAAATTAATTTTACAGATTCCGGTGAGCACTTGTTAATGGCTGTGATATATAACAAGGTTAATGACAGAGATATAGTTATAGCCTCTTCAAACACATATAAAGTAGAAGTAGCTGATGTTTTAGATGTGACCACACTATACCCTTATTACAGAAATATAGTTCAGTCAAAGGACCCGGACAAGACTTTTACCTTGAAAGTTAAAATCGGAAATACTGACGCCAAAGATTTAAAACTTAAATGGGCCATAAAAACAGACAAACCCATAGTTTCCAAAACTGTTTCCGTTAAGGCAAATGATATAAAAGATATTACTTATGATTTGTCAAAGGTTGGTCCCGGTGAGTATGTTTATGAAGTGGAACTTTATTCAAAGAATACTTTAATCAGAAAGGAAACAAGAGGTTTCAGAGTTTTAGAGCCTTCTGATATGGAAGTGACTTTTGATAAAAAGAGAATCTGTTATGTGAACGGTGAGCCATTCTTCCCCATTATTCTTTATCATTCCGGGGAACTTATGATGAATTACCTGAACGAGAATAAAAAAGAAGAAACTCCCGCCTTGGAAATCAAATCTATGTTAAAGGATATAGCAGACCACGGATTTAACAGTGTTATAACTCAGGCTCCTTTCCCTATGCCTAAGGAATATGTTGACAACACCCATAATGCGGGTATGAGAATCACTTACGAATTAGGTGTTATCACAAATCCTGAAACCTTAGAAATTGCCCGTGATACATATAATAAGTATAATGCCGGTTTGTTCTATTATACAGTTGATGAGCCTATCGGTGAAAGGTTAAAAACCGCCATAGAAGAATATAATTCCCTATCCTTTATAGATCCCCACAGGCCTGTAGGAGCTGCAGTGTGTCATGCATCTGTATTTAAAGAAGCCAATAATGCTTTTGATATTATGATGCCGGATAACTATATAATAAGACATAACAGAGAAGAGGGAAGACCTTCATTCAGAGGTCTCTTGTCCTTTATAACCGCCGCCATGGAACCCAATAAGTGGAGAAAACCTCTTTGGCCTGTGCCTCAAGCCTTTGGTTGGGGAGGAGATGAACCGGGCTTTGGCATACCCACAAGAGAAGAACTTCGTTGTCAAATGTATTTTTATTTGGTTTACGGTGCAACGGGATTTGCCTGGTATGGATATACAAGCCCCGAGCGAGATGAAACTGCTCCTTATAACCTGTGGCATTTGCCTTCAAGTGACTTGTGGGAATATTTCATTACTTTAAACAGTGAAATGAAAGATTTCTCACAAATCATAATCAAAGGTGACAGTGTGGGACCATTAAAAGGTGATAACGATATGGTTCACTCAAATGTATGGAAAATGGGCAAAAAGAATTATGCCATAATCGTCAACCCGGAGAGAGACGAACAACAAGTGAGTTATGAGATTAAGGGGAAAATTAAGCCGTATTTCAGTGATTATACATATAACTTTGAACAAGAAGGAAATCAGGCCCGGTTTTTGCTTAAACCTCTTGAATGTGTCATAATAGAATTTTAAAGTTTAGGAAATAATGGACTATGAAAAAAACTATTTTTTTAGCCTTGGTTTTGACAATTTTTGCTTATTCTTGTTATGCTGTGGATATTTCACATGTAAACAGTGAGGCAAAGGCTTTAAACTTAATGCCTGTTAAGGGTAGCAAGGACGTTTTGACCAAGTGGACAGTTAAATATTCCGACTATGGTTTTTATATTGACGTCACTTGCTTTGACAAGAATATGAAAGGCATTACAGCCAACAAGGTGGAACGAGACAGTGATTTAAGCAAAGATGACAGTATTGAGATTAGAATCAAACCCAATTGGGATGATGAGAAAATGACAGATTACTATCGCTATGAAGTAAATGTCAATAATGTTCAAGCTGATGCCAAAAACCAAAGCTATAAAGAAAATGTTTTCTTTAAAACTTCTGTGGAAAAACAGTATAATTGCTGGATAGCTCATTTCTATATTCCCTATGTTTCTATGGGTATTAACAATAACACATATTTAAAACATGATGAGTGGGTGGACACTTCCGCCATGTCCTGTCCCATATATCCCATATTAAACTTTTATTTTAATATTGAAAGACGATATCACCCGGGGAAAGCTGATGAAGGACTCTACATTTGGCAAGTATCAAAAGACGGAAAGCTTCCCTGGGGAGTTATTACAATGCCTCCTATACATAATTATGCCAAATTAATAGTGGTTGAGCCGGTTAAATTGGTTCCTCCCAAAAAGATAGGTATGAAAGGCAATAAGTTTACCTTATATCACTTTGTTATAGGAAATTATGATTATTCTCTTTCAAAAACCCCGAGAGATTGGAAATATTTTAAAGTATATGATTATTCTACGGGAAAAACCTATGCCGCCGGGGACGGAGTATGTAATATAGATTTTGACAAGAAAGGTGTCCATAAATTAATGGGTGTTATCTATAACAGTGATAACGAGATTATAGGTTATTCCAATATGGTGAACATAAAACTATAATAAATTTTCCTATTAAATTGAAAAATCCCCTTATTTGTAGTATAATATTAATGGTAAAAAAGATTTGGAGAAAGTGATGAAGTATAATATAACATTAATTCCCGGCGATGGCACCGGTCCCGAGATTGCAGAGGCTACAAGAAGAGTAATAGAAGCAACAGGTTTAGATATAGAGTGGGACGTTCAAGATGCCGGTGTTGATATAATGGAAAAGGAAGGGAAATCTTAAATAACAAAGGACCAAAAAGACCGATTTTTCGTAAGAAATAACGAATTGACGTCTATCGACTGTAGCGAATGAGTATTGGGACAAAAGAGCAAGGACGAAGTCCGAAGAAATTTTGTTTCAAGACGATTGAGCGTCAAGGAGATAAGTCAAGAGTTATTTCGTTAAGCGAAAAAGAAGGGATTTTTAGGGCATTTGTGATTTAAGATTTGAATAATTTTATAATATAATTACTAATATTAACAAAGGAGCTTATAATGGCAAAGTATAATATAACATTAATTCCCGGTGACGGAACCGGGCCGGAAATAGCGGAAGCAACAAGAAGAGTAATTGAAGCAACAGGTTTAGATATAGAGTGGGACGTTCAAGATGCCGGTGTTGATATAATGGAGAAGGAAGGCACTCCTCTTCCACAGAGGGTTTTGGATTCCTTGAGAAAAACAAAATTAGGTATTAAAGGCCCTGTGACCACACCCATAGGAACAGGTTTCAGAAGTGTAAATGTTGCCTTGCGTAAGGAACTTGATCTTTATGCTTGTGTTCGTCCGTGTAAATATTACGAAGGTATCAGAAGCAAGTACAAAGATGTGGATGTGACAGTTTTCAGAGAGAACACGGAAGACCTTTACGCCGGAGTGGAATGGGATAAGGACACTCCCGAAGCTGACAAGGTTATTGAACTGGCCGGCGGAAAGATAAGAGAACATTCTGCCATTTCCATTAAATGTTTCAGCGAATTTTGTGTCAGAAGAATTATAGTTCAAGCTTTTGAATACGCTATTAATAATAACAGAAAAGTGGTTACAAGTGTTGCCAAAGCCAATATTATGAAATCTACCGACGGTTTGTGGTATAAGGTCACAAGAGAGGTGGCAAAAGCCTATGGTGCAACCTTTGAAGATCCAAAACTTGAACCGGCAGAAGGGGATAAGACTTTGGCAGATAAAGCGGGAAAAGCAAAAGGTATTATCTATAACGAAAGACTTATTGATAATATGTGTATGCAACTCGTTCAAAAACCGGAACTTTATGATGTTATCTGCCTTTCCAACCTTTACGGAGATATTCTCTCAGACCTGTGTGCCGGACTTGTTGGGGGACTCGGTGTGGCTCCCGGTGCCAATATAGGTGACGGAATAGCACTTTTTGAACCTACTCACGGCTCAGCTCCCAAGTATAAAGGTATGAATAAGGTAAATCCCGCAGCTATGATGCTCTCAGGTGTTATGATGCTTAAGTATATGAAAGAGTTTGAAGCAGCCAAACTTCTTGAAAATGCCATTGCTGAAGTTATTGCGGAAGGTAAGAACGTGACTTACGATATGAAGCCGGACCGCAACGACCCAACAGCTGTGGGCACCAAAGAGTTTGCAGATGCAATAATTAAAAAAATGAAGAAATAAAAATGTAATTTACCAAAAAGCACAAATTTTTATAGAAAAACAGGGATAATTAAGAGCAAAAATTTTTGGTAAGCAAGAATTAGCCGAGCGAGTAGCTTGGCGGTGTATTTGTTATTGATTTTCAATATAAATGAGGGTTGTCAATTTATTGACGCCCTCATTTTATTAGGAAAGCAATAGCAAAGACAAATTCGCGTCACCAAAATTTTTAAGCGAATGATTATGCCCGTTTTTCGTCGGAAAAATTTAGGGATTTTTGTGGAAATTTAAAAAATGTAAAAACCCGAATTTGCGTAGCAAATTCTAAGCAAATTTCTGTCATAAAAAATATGGAAATTAAGGAAAGCAGATTTTTTGTCAGAAAAATGAATATTTTTAATTTTTTGCTTTTATGGGACCAATATGATATAATAAAAATGAATGCAAAAAGGGAGAGAGATTTTTGGAAGAGAGAAAACACGCTGTTTTGGGTGCAAGCAAAGCTCACAGATGGATGAAATGCCCTCCTTCCGCTCGTTTGGAAGAAAAATACGAGGAAGAAGAGTCCAAATATGCGGATGAGGGTAATTTGGCTCACGAGTTGGCTGCATTGGAGCTGAAAAAAACATACTATAATATAACAGATGAAGAATACAACAAGGAATTGGACTTAATAAAATCAAATCCTTTATGGAAAGAAGAGATGATTGAATATGTTAAGATATACACAGACCTTGTGAAAGAATTATATGAAGAAGAAAAGGCAAATAACGAAAAAGCAGAGATTTATATAGAAGAGAAAGTCCGCTTTGACCATGTGGCTCCGGAAGGCTTCGGAACTTGCGATTGCGGAATAGTTTCAAACTCTCGTTATATTATTGTTGATTTAAAATACGGAAAAGGTGTGTTTGTAAAGGCTGACAAAAATCCACAGTTGATTTTATATGCTTTGGGTTTTATTAAAGATAAAGAAGAAACTTGGGGTAAGAATCCTGTGGCTACCTATATTTGTCAACCGAGAATGCGTAGCCAAAAAATAACAAAGTATGAGAGTGCCAACTCAAACATAAAGAGTTGGGGCACAAGAATAAAAAAAGTGGCTCAGGTGGCATTTAAGGGAGAAGGACATTTAAAGGGTGGAGAGTGGTGCAGATTTTGCAAACACAGAAAGAATTGCTATTATTCTTGGTATTAATTTAAAATTTGTAAAGCAAATTTAAAAAGCAGAAAGCAAAAATAGAAAAAATCAAAGATTTTTTCTTAAAATTTGCAAGCAAATTTTGATAATTCCCCCCGTCAGTCCTTACGGACTGCCACCCCCCATTTTGCTACGCAAAATAGGGGGACACATTTAGCGGTCCCAAAATTTATAAAAGCAGAAAGGAGATAAAAATGAAAATAGAAAATTTAAGAGATTTGCCACTGTCTTTTGTGGTTAAGGGTGAAAAAATAACTTTAAAGGACAAAAGGGTCACAGAAGGGGAGAAATCCCAAGAGGGCATTTTTACCACACAAGATTTTATAATCCCCGATTATAATCTGAAAATTGTGGCATATTACAAATATTATGATAAATATGATGCCTCCGAGTGGTATTTCAGATTTATAAATCATAGTTCGGTTTATACCCCTGTTATCAGTAATTTATATCCCTGTGATATGGATATGGAGCATGAAGCCGGGACAAATTATCAAGTCCACTATGCCACAGGCGGATACTGTTCCAAAAACGATTTTGAACCTTACGATTATGATGAGGCGGGAGAGTTTAAGATTTACTCTGAAGGTGGCAGAAGCAGCGGAAAGTTTATGCCTTTCTTTAATTTTAGACATACAAAAGCTCAGTATATGGTGGGAATAGGTTGGTCCGGCTCTTGGGAGGCTTGTATTGACTTCCCCGGCGGTCGTCCCGATTTGTTAAATATGAAAATAGGAATGCCGGAGACTAATTTTTATCTCTTCCCCGGTGAGAATGTCAGAACTCCCAAGGTTTTAATAATGTCCTATGAGGGACAGGTTATAGATGGTCAAAATAAACTCAGAAGACACATTTTTGAGAACCATAACCACTATAAAAATGTGACGGGAAAGGATGATTTGCCTACTTTTTCTATAAATTGGGGAGACGCCCCTTGTGACGCTCACATCCAAAACATTAAACAAATTGTGGAAAATGATTTGGATGTGGATGTATATTGGATTGACGCATCCTGGTTTGGTAAAAATCCCACATGGCTTGCTTGCACGGGAGACTGGGATACCATTAAGAAAGATAAATATCCCGAAGAATTTAAACCTTTAACAGATTTATTGAATAAGAATAACAGAGAGTTTTTGTTATGGTTTGAGCCTGAGAGGGTATGCCACGGCACAGATTTTGAAAGGTTGGGAGATTGGCTCATAGAACTTCCCACCGGTTTAAGAGCTCCTCGTCCATGGAAAGTTGGTGGAGGACACCCCGATTTTCCGCAAAAAGAAAATTTGAGAAATGTTTTTGATGAGAACGGAGTGCCTTGCGGTGACAAACTTATAAACTTTGCCATCCCCGAAGCTGTGGATTACTATATAGATTTCTTTACGGATTTTATTAAAAAACATAAAATAGATTTTTATAGACATGATGCCAATATTGCCACAGGTGAATATTTTAAAGTCGCTGATACCGAGAAGAGAATGGGTATCACGGAAATGAAATGGATAGAAGGACTCTATAGATTTTGGGATGGCTTAATAGAAAATTGTCCGGGCCTTGTGATTGATAACTGTTCCTCCGGAGGAAGAAGAATTGACCTTGAAATGATGGATCGTTCCATTGTGACCACAAGAACAGACTGTGTATGGAATGAAAATTGGAAACAAAACCACGGTTTGGGGTTGAATGAATGGTTTACCCACCACACCTGCACGGAAGGTGTAAATCTGAAAATTGAAAACAGAGACAATTTTGAATATGACCTTGTATCCAATTTAAGTTTGGGAATCATGTATAATATGACCTTTGCCATTAATATAGGAAACAGTCCCGATGATATATATTATTTCGGTGATGATAATTATGATATTCCTGCCATAAAGGATATAATGGCAAAATACAGAAAGTTGCAACCCTTCTTTAAATATGACTATTATCCTTTGACAAGTTATTCCTTTAGAGATGATGCCATAGTGGCATACGAGTTTTACTCTCCGGAGAAAGATAAAGGAATGGTGGTTTTAATTAAGAGAGAAAAATCCCCTGTGGACAGTGCCACTTTTGAACTTAAGGGAATTAAGGATAAAGATTATAATATAGAAAAAGTTATCGGAGACTATGATATTAAACTAATGAAAAACAAATTGAAGGTTAATTTTGGAGAAGGCCACACTGCTTGCTGTATAATACTTAACTAAATTTGCCGGCAAATTTAAAATGAAAAATGCACAATGCACAATTAAATGCAGAATGCAAAATAAACGATAAGCTTTAGGCTTGCTGTATCTATACCCCTGCTTGAAAAAAAAGAAAGGCTCATTAATTTTGCTTCGCAAAATGTGATTTTTTTACAAAAAATCACTTATCCCCCCCGTCAGTTTCTTACGAAACTGCCCCCCCCCATTTTTCTGGCGAAAAATAGGGGGACACATTTAGCGGTCCAGTTATCAAAAGGGGAGATTTCCCCCCGTCATTCGCTTTGCGAATGCAACCCCCCATTTTTCTTACGAAAAATAGGGGGACACATTTAGCGTCACAAAATTTTCAAGGTAATAGGGGGACACATTCACCGGCGTCTTAATTTCATAGAGCGACTGCAAAATTTAAAGCTCGCTAACCAAGGTGGTGGGTCGCACCACGCTCTGATTTCTGATTTCTAATTTCTGATTTTTAAATTGCATTTATCATTTTTTCAGGACTAAAAAGGTAATATTATGAAAAAAATTTTTATACTACTCTTTTGTCTTTTGGTATGTCCTTTGTTTGCCGTTCAAAGGGCAAATGTTCATACCTGTGAGAAGGCTCCGATTATTGACGGAGAATTGACAGATGCCTGTTACAAGGATTGTCTTGTTATAAGTAATCTCTTGGTTTTAAGTAGCAGTCAAATAGAGGACAACAAGGACAAAATCTATATTACCAAGGACAGTGAAAATTTCTATATAGGTATGGAAGTCTTCTCAAAATCTCTAAAAGCGAAAATTAAGGACCGAGACGGAAATGTGTGGGAAGATGATGCCATTGAATTATATTTCCGTCCTGATATTACCAAAGAAGAATATTATGTGCTTATTGTTAACGGAAACGGGGCTTTATATGACGCCGCCGGTATGGCAGCGGCTTGGAACAGCAACGCTGTTTGCGCCTCAAAAATAACAGATTTTGGTTATACATGCGAGATTTCAATTCCTTTAAAGGATGTGGGGATTGAAAACAGAAATTCCATCCCCCCGTCAGTTTCTGACGAAACTGCCACCCCCCAAACTTTGTTTAGGGGGACAGAAATAGGTTTTAATATAGGACGAGAGGAGATAAGAGATAAAGAGTTTTATTCTTGGTCAAATCTTGGCGGAAACTCATTTCACACTCCTTCCAAATTTGGCTTCTTGACTTTTGATGAAACTATTCCTATCTTTAGGCTTGAATCCATTGAACAAAAGGGGAAGAATATTATTATCCGAGGGAAAGCTGTAGGGGGTAAACTTTTGGATTATTCACTAAAGAGAGGAGAAGAAATTCTCGGTGGCACTTCCGGAAATATTGTAATAATTAATGAAGAATTTGAAGACAGTGGATTATGTGAATTTGACCTTAAATGCGAAGACAAAACCGTTTACTGTTTAGATTTTAGTATTATGGGAAGAATGAAAATTAAATGGGCTCAGTTGGGTGATAAACTGTCCGTAGTTGTGGACACCAAAGATTTAACCTTTGGTAAAAACACAAAATTCATTCTTAAAATAGTTAAGAAATATAACCCGGTGGGAGAGAGAGTTTTCTTCGGAGAGGCTTTAAGGTTTGACGAGCCTTGCGAGAAGACTTTCAATTATAATATAAAGGATTTGGAGAAAGGAAAATATATTCTTGAAGCAGAACTTTGGGCTCCCACAATAAAAATAACCAAGTTGAGTGAAGAAATTGAAATTGAATAATTCCTTCAGCATTATAAAAAGGGTAATATTATGAAAAATTTATTTATACTATTGATTTTACTTTTGTCCTGTTCCTGTTTTGCTTTGCCCTATGGTATAGGGGAGTGGCAGGAGAAAGGTCACGGAAACCACAGAGCTGTGGTAAATGTGACTGATCCTTCCGACTATAACTATGTTTATATTGAGTGGCGACGCCGAGATAAAAATCCCCAAGATAAAGCCATAATCATTGAAAACGAAAAAGGTGAAGAAATCACCGATTTTTATGTTAAAACCATTAACAGAGAGTATGGGGAAATAATATTTATGCCCACAGAGGCGGGAAAATATTATTTTTACTACTTGCCCTATAATCCCGGAGTTGGAAACTTTGACTCTGCGGGAACATATTTTACCCCCAAGGATACTTCAAGTGAAGCTTTGAAAGAAAAAATCAATAATGAAACTGATTTTATTTCCGCTGAGGTTTCGGAAATACAGGCACGAAAGCATGCGGAAATTCTAAGGCCCGATTTTAATTCCATGTATCCCATGGAAGTCATAGCCACAGCCAAAGAAACAGAGGAGCTTATAAGTAAATATACCGATGCTTTTCTCCTTTTCCCGGAAGACAGATACCACCCCATTAAAATGACTGAAGATATTCCTTTGCGATGGATAGAGAAGGGGCCTTCAAAATCTTTTGAAGGAACAGCTCGACCAAATGAATATTATGTTTTTCAAATAGGAGTGTATGCATTAAAAGATATTAAAAATTTATCCTGCGAATTTTCAACTTTAACCCGTGAAGGGGACAGTATAAAATCCTCTGATTTGACATGTTTTAATATGGGCGGAATTGATTGGAAAGGGAACCCCTTTAAAAAAGAAGTGAATGTAAACTCCGGGAAGGTTCAAGCCCTGTGGATAGGAGTTTCCGTTCCTGAGGATGCAAAAGGGGAGTATGAAGGAAATATTCGTATCTTTGCTGATGATATTGTAGCGGAGAATTTTAAACTCAAATTGAAGGTGGAAGGAGATGTTTTGTCCGACAGAGGTGACAGTGATATTTTCCGTCTTTCAAGACTACGATGGCTTAACGATCCCATGGGAATTGAGGACACCGTGCCACAGCCTTGGACCGAACTGAAATATGACGAAAATAAAATAGAGATATTGGGAAGAAGCATTACCTTTAATAATTTCGGACTGCCCAAAAGTATTGTTTCAAGAGATAATGAAATATTAAGGGATTCAATAGATTTTCAAATAGTATCCGGCAAGAAGGATTTAACTTTTGAGCCTGTAAAGTTTGGCTTTAAAGAGAAAAAGAAGGCGGAAGGAACTTTCATATCTCAAAGTGAAAACGAATATTTTGAAAGACAAATAGAAAGCAAGACAGAATTTGACGGAGCATACACAGTCTCTGTTAAATTAAAAGCAAAAAAAGATATAAAAACAGATGATATTTTTCTCACAATCCCCATGAATAAATCTGTGGCAAAATATATGATGGGAATGGGAATGCAAGGGGGCTTTAGGCCTCTCTCCTATCATTGGCAGTGGAATATTGTGCGAGCGGACCAACAATTGTGGGTGGGAGATGTGGACGCAGGCTTCCAATTAATGCTTCGTCACCCCTTTGATACATGGCAAACTTTGGATCAGAGCGATACAGGTTGCCCTAAGTCTTGGGATAATGACGGAAAGGGGGGAGTAGACTTAAAAGAAATTGAAGACACAGTTTTGATTAAAGCCTATTCCGGAGAGAGAGAGTTTAAAAAGGGAGATGAATTGGAGTTTAATTTCAGACTTCTCATAACTCCTTTTAAATATGACCTTGGAAAGCATTGGAATTACAGAGTGGATTGGAACGGTGCCTCAAAGGATGCCAACATAGTTCACATGCATCACGGTATCCCTGTAATGGAATATATAAATTATCCTTTCTTTCACGAGGAAGGAATGAAAAAAATAGTTCACGATTATATGAGTATGAGTGATAATGACAACCTCTCTTACGAAGCAAAAGGTTATTTCAATCCCGACAGAGGCACAGTTCATATATTGGCAACATTAAACTTTGACCCTCATCTTGTTAATCAAAACCAGCCTCTTTTTACGGTTTCTTATCCAGATAGTTCAGTTTTTGACGCTTATTGGTGTATAGATACCATAGGTCTTAGAAGTCATGTTCAAATCGGACCTTGGCAAAACAATGTTTATCCATACATAGACAATGCTCCCGCACCTCAGTGGGAAAAGGGCACACAGGTGCTTATTTCCTACACTTGGGGAGATTATTTGGCTATATATTATGACGGAGTTTTGGCAAGTAATAAGGTAGATTTTAAAGGCACTCATGATTTAGATTTAAAAGACGCTGTGTTAAATATTGGAGGGCCTTGGAAAATCCATAAGGTAAAAATTACCGATACCCAATATGACGGTGGTCCCGTGGACTGGTCAGAGGATAAACATACTCTCCTTTTAGACACCGGTGACAACAACCCCAAAGCCAAGAAGAAAATGGGAGTAAACATTTATTATACTCTTCGAGAGCTGACCAATATGCTTCCGGAACTCTATGCTTTTATGAGTTTAAACGGAGAGATTTACGATAACGGAAAACATTTAAATTATACAGATAAAGAAGCTGTTATCAATCAGTTTGGGGGAGGGTATCCTTGGTTGTTGGAACACTTGGATCCTGAATATGTTCCCGCCTGGCGACAGCCTCTTTATTTTAACGGAGAAACGGATGCCGCCATTTCTACGGCACCCCTTAGCAGATTGCATAATTATTATGTTCACGGTATGGACTATATGATGAAAGTCTTCGGCAATGACGGACTCTACTTGGACGGAATAGGTTATGACAGAGGTATCATTCAAAGAATTGTCCGAGTTATGGAGAAAAACAACCCTGACTACAGAATAAACTTCCACGCCTTTAATCCCTATGATTATTTGGGAATACAGTTAAGTGCATCAAATCAGTATATGGAGCATGTTTGCTACGCAACGGACCTGTGGAATGGTGAAAACTATGATTATGATATGCCTCCCGAATATTGGCTTGTGGAAATAAGCGGTATTCCTTTTGGGAATGCGGCGGAGATGCTGGAGTATCAAACCGGAGGAAACCCTTACAGAGGTATGGTATACGGTATGACAGGAAGACTTTTGCCAAATGTAGCCTATATGTGGAGATTTTGGGATGATTTCGGCATAAAGGATGCTAAATGGTTGGGCTATTGGGATAAGAATTGCCCCGTTAAAGTTATAGATAAAGACGGTGCGGCAAGAAAGGATATCTTGGCAACAGCTTATGTGAAGAAAGGGGAAAAGACTCTTGTGTCAATAGGAAGTTGGGCTAGAGGAGATGAGAGAGTGGCATTGGCTGTAAATTGGAAAGCGTTGGGGATTGATGAGATTAAGGCAAAAGCCTACGCCTCGAAAATCAAAGGTTTCCAAGATTATAAGGAAATAGATTTGGAAGATATATATATAGAGAAAGACAAAGGTGCCCTGATTATTATTGAGTAAAACTCAATAATAATCTAAAATCAGAAATCAGAAATCAGAATGATTTTGCTTTGCAAAATGTGATTTTTTTATCAAAAAATCACTTATCCCCCCCGTCAGTTTCTTACGAAACTGCCACCCCCCCATTTTTCTGGCGAAAAATAGGGGGACACATTTAGCGGTCCCATATTTTTAAGGAAATAGGGGGACACATTCACCGGCGTCTTAATTTCATAGAGCGACTGCAAAATTTAAAGCTCGCTAACCAAGGTGGTGGGTCGCACCACGCTCTGATTTCTGATTTCTAATTTCTGATTTTTAAATTTGCAACGCATATTTAATTTTTGTTATAATATAAGTGTAAAAAAATTAAAAATGAGGATTGATATGGAAAAAATATTATTTTGTCTGTTTATTATTATATTAGGTGCTTGTGCTTATGCCGCAAATGTTAATGTAAAAGATTTTGGTGCTGTAGGAGACGGAGCTACCGATTGCACAGAGGCTTTTCAAAAAGCTCTTGATGAAGCTGCCTTATCCGGCGGCACGGTTTTTGCCGATAACGGAAACTATTTGTTCAAAGGTCATTTAAATGTCCCCGCAAATGTGACACTTAAAGGAACTTTTAACGGACCTTTATCTCACAATGCCATAAGAGATAAAGATATGGGCTTGCCTCACCCAATGGACCCGGGAACCACTTTTTTGGTTACGGAAAACAGAGGAAATGAAGGGGGAGATCCTTTTATTACCCTAAACAGTAATTCCACTCTTACAGGAGTTGTTTTATACTATCCCGACCAAAAGCCGGACCAATTCCCGGAGCCATACCCTTGGGCTATTGCCATGAGAGGAAAAAACCCTAATGTTTTGAAAGTTGAATTGCTAAATCCTTATAACGGAATTGATGCAACCAAAAATGAAAGGCATACAGTCAGAGACGTGACAGGTCAGCCACTCCGAAGAGGTATTTTTGCTGATGATATATTAGATATAGGTCGTTGGGAAGATATACACTTTAACCCTTGGTTTTCTGTTTCAGAACCTTTGTGGAACTGGCAACTGGATAACGGTGAAGCCTTTATAATCGGAAGAAGTGACTGGCACTATTTAACTAATTGTTTCTGTTACGGATATAAAGTCGGTTATAAATTCATAAAGACAGAGGTGGGAGATTGTAACGCTCAGCTTGTCGGTATAGGTGCTGACGGTTGTAAGAGAAGTGTTTTGGTGGAAGATTGTAATGAGTTTGGTTTGTTGTTTGTAAATGCTGAACTGGTGGCTATGTTTGGGGAAGATCCCGTTATGGTTGAGATTAGCGAGAACTGTAAAAAGGGTGTAATAATGTTCCAAAACTCTTCTTTTTGGGGACCATGCCAAAGTAATATCGTTCAAAAAGGCGGTTCTCTGACTCTTCAAAATTGTAATTTTGTAAATTGGGGACATAAGGGTGAAAAAGATGCTCCTTCAATAAAACTTTTTGGTGGAGATACGATTATCAATTCTTGTCGTTTCCAAGAAAACAAAAATGCTCTTGAGATAGTGAATTCTGACGGAGTTATTTTTACAGACAATATGGTAAAAAAGCCAAAAAGTGTTATAGGTGCCAAAAAAACTACCTTCAAAGAAAGTAATAACATTTACCTTTATAAGTAGATCATATCCCCCCACGATGAAAAATCCTTGATTTTTCATCGTTGCCCCCCAAGGGGGGCAAATGGGGGGGCAATGAACCCCCTTTAGGGTTGAATTGCGGCAAAAAAGCATCGCTTTTTTGTAAAAACGCCCACTGCTTGTCGTTTTTAGCAAGAGCCGGAAAATCTACGATTTTTCGGTGACCGACGACAAAAATCTTTACCATTAAAGATTTTTGACTAGACCCGTTGAAACCCAAGGGTTCCTCCCTTGAGATTTCAAGGAGGGGTATAGATAAGATAAGC
>JAFSVJ010000093.1 GCA_017445025.1 Abditibacteriota bacterium
CATTTTCTCGCTCCTTAACTTAAGATTTTTTTGTAGACGCATAAATTCTTAAACTCCCATTTTCTTCATAAATGTGACTTTAATAAGTTAAAGCCCCATTTCTTTTGAAAACGGGGCTTATGGCACGGCTTCGCTCCGCTGTGCTTTTTATTTGCTTAACAAAAAAAATCTTGTTATGGTCGCTTCGTAAATGCTTGCGAAAAATTGATCTTTTCGGTTATTTGGGATTTCTATTTTAATCTATAACCAAACCACATTGAATAATACTTTCCATAATGGTAAAAGGCGTGGGGGATTTCTCCACATTTTATGAAATCATTCTTAACAGCACATTTGATTGAGCCTTGATTTTCAACACTTGCCATATAGTAAATGCATTCTGCATTTAATTCATTAAAGGCATAATCCGTTAAAACTCTTACCACTTCTGTGCCTATACCTTTTCCGTGTAAATCCTTATCACAGATTATAAGTCCTATTTCCGTGTTTCTCTTAATAGGGTCAAGGTATATTAAACTGGCAACACCTATAAATTTATCTTTATAATAAATACCCCACATATATTTCAGTTCTTTCTTTGTCACCTCATTATACCACTCTTCTTCTATTTCCTCAGAAAAAGCATGGTCAATGTAAATCCATCTGTTTACATCCGGGCGACTTATCCATTCTGCCATAGTGGGAATATCTTTTTTAAAAAATCTGTCTAATTTTAAGCCTTCAACATTACAAGTTATGGGTTTACCGAACATTATAGTATTTCCACCTCGCACTTTTTCAAAACAGCGTCTTTGGTGACAACTACCTTCTTGGCGTCTTCCACAGAAGGAGCTTTAAACATAACATCCAGCATCAAGTCTTCAATAATACTACGCAAAGCTCTTGCACCGGTCTTTCTCTTAACTGCTATTTTGGCTATTTCATGAAGAGCATCGTCAGTGAACTCCAACTCAATATTATCCATAGCCAAAAGGGTCTTGTATTGCTTTATAATAGCGTTTTTCGGCTCTGTCAGTATTCTTATGAAGGCTTCTTCATCAAGGGGCTTTAAGGCGGAAATAATGGGTAATCTGCCCACAAGTTCCGGGATAATACCAAAGTGAACTATATCGTCCGGCACAATCTCATTCATAAACTCTTGTTTTTCTATTTCGGCTTTTCCCAAATTATCGGCACGATAGCCTAAGGTGTTTTGGTGAAGTCTTGTTCTTACTTTATCTTCCAATCCCACAAAGGAACCGCCACAGATAAATAGGATATTTTTGGTGTTTATGGGAATAAATTCTTGGCTCGGGTGTTTTCTGCCCCCTTGAGGAGGCACATTGGCAACAGTTCCTTCAAGGATTTTAAGGAGTGCCTGTTGAACTCCTTCTCCTGCCACATCACGGGTTATGGAGGGGTTTTCGTCTTTTCTTCCGATTTTATCTATTTCATCAATATAAATAATTCCCGTTTCAGCTTTTTTGACAACATTTTTTAGGCTTGAATGTCCGTCATCGGCAGCGTGAATCAGACGCAGAAGTATATTTTCCACATCTTCACCCACATATCCCGCTTGGGTTAGGGTTGTGGCGTCGGAAATGGCAAAGGGAACGTGAAGGATTTTGGCAAGACATTCCGCAAAGAAAGTCTTTCCGCTACCTGTAGGACCTATAAGCAAAATGTTGGACTTTTGAAGCTCCACATCGGTTTTTTTGCCTAAGGTGGCTATTCTTTTGTAATGGTTGTAGACTGCTACGGAGAGAACTTTTTTGGTTTGGTCTTGACCTATAATATATTCGGAAAGCTTATCATATATCTCTTGTGGTTTTAGGAGAGATACGGGTTCTTCGCTCGTATTTAAATCCAAATCTTCGTCAAGGTCCTCGTATTCCTCTTCATCCTCGTCCATATATGGTATATCTTCCTCAGATGTGTTTTTGTTTTGGATTTTACTCTGTAATTCTCGAGCCAATGATCCGGTTTTGTCTTTATTAAGTTTTTCAATACAATCTTTGCAAAGGAAAATGGGACCTATAACACTGTTATAAATCTGCCCGAATTCATTGGGGTTTTCTGTATTGAAAACCTTATCGCATAATATACAAGTGATCTCCATTACTTGCCTCTTTTGATTACATCGTCAATGATACCGTATTCCATAGCTTCTTCAGGGCTCATAAAGTTGTCTCTGTCAATGTCTTTGAGAACTTGTTCCACGGTTTTGCCTGTGTTTTGTGCCAAAATTTCTGCAAGAACTTGTCTGTATCTCATCATTTCTTTTACTTGAATGTCCACGTCAAGAGCTTTTCCGCTATATCCGCCGGCAACATCGTGAATCATAATTCGTGAGTGGGGGAGAGCTGTTCTTTTTCCCTTTGTTCCCGCACTTAACAGGATTGCAGCCATACTCATGGCAGTGCCTACAGCCATAGTAGCAATATCGCATTTAATAAGAGACATGGTATCGTAAATGGCAAGGCCCGCACTTACGGAACCTCCGGGAGAGTTAATATATATTTCAATATCTCTGTCCGGGTCTTCCTTTTCAAGGAAAAGCATTTGGGCTATGATAACATTGGCAACTTCGTCGTCAATTTCTTCTCCTAGGAATATAATTCTGTCTTTGAGAAGACGAGAATAAACATCGTATCGTGTTTCACCGTAAGGAGTTTTTTCAATTATAAAAGGACTTGGCATAATAAACCTCTCTTTTTGAAAAAGCCCCCAATGGTTTTATGGCATCGGGGGCGAAAGTTGAGTAAATTATTCTTCAGATTTTACTTCTGTTTCTTCTTTTTCAGTGTTTTCTTCAATTTGATTTGCCATTTGTTCGGCTATGGCTTTTTCTTCGTCAAATTCTTCTTCTGTCACAACGGCGTTTTCAATAATAAAGTCCATAAACTTCTTGGAAACGATTTCGTCTTCAATCATAGTTTTGTAGTATGAATTTTTCTCAACCATTTCTTTGAAGGCTTCTAAGGTAGAGTTTCTTGCTTCAGCCTTTTCTTTTAATGAAGCTTCAATCTCTTCTTCTGTGGCTTTAATGTCTTCTGCCTTGATTATTTCACTGCCCACCAAGGATCTCTTAAGCTCAGCTTCTTCTCTTGATCTAAACTCTTTAACCATCATATCCGGGGTTAGTTGGTAAGCTTTCATATAATCTTCAACTTTCATACCTTGACCTTTAACATAGTTGGAAAATCTTTCAAAGGATTCCTTTGTTCTCTGGTCAATAATGGCGTCGGGATAGTAAACTGTGGCGTTGTCAACGATTTTCTTTAGAAGCTCGTCTTTGAACATATCCTCAAATTGCTTGTCAAAATGCTTTTGCATTTCTTCTTTGGCATAAACATTATATTCATCCATATTTTTGGGATATTCTTTACCTTCTGGAAGAGCGGGAGCACCTTTGAAAAGCTCTGCAAAAAACTCTTCGTTAATTTCAGGTGGAACATTGTGATATATGGTGCGAACTCTTATGTGGTAGTTTTTGGTTTTACCGGCAAGTTTTTCGTCTTCATAATCTGCGGGGTAGGAGGCGATAACATCCTTTTCGTCTCCTTGTTCCATTCCTATTATGGCATTATCTATATCTTCAATGCCTTCACCTAAAACAAATCTTTGAGGTTTTGGTTTGTCTTCTTCGTCATCATTGTCTTTAACGTCTGCAAAAACATTGTCACCTTTTTCACAAGGTCTGTCTAAAACAGGGCTTATTCTTGTTTTTTGAAGAATAAATTCATCTAATTGGGCTTTAACATCTTCATCTGTGACATCTTTGTGATATTTTTTTACTTCAATTCCTTTGTAATCACCTAAGGTCACTTGGGGCTCTGTGGGGATTATAAATTTTATGGTGGCAGTGCCTTCTTCGTCGTTGTAATCAATAACATCGAAAGAACATTGGGCAAAGGGCTTTTTGCCGGAAAGTTCGATTATTTTATCAAAGTTTTTTTCAATAAATTGTTCTGCTGCGTATTCCCCTATATATTTGGGTTCCACATATTGTTTTAGGATAAACTTTGGAGCTTTTCCTTTTCGGAAACCGGGGATGTTAATTTGTTTGGCTGCGGACTTGTAGGCAGCTTTAACAGAGGATTCAAACTCTTCGCTTGAGATTTCAATTTCAATGTTTGTTAGACATTTTTCATTAAATTCTTCTGTGTTGATAATTGTCATTCTAAACCTCTCGGGATGTTAATGTTTGGTGTTTACCAAAAAAAAAGGATATAGGCAAATACCTATATCCAAAATTGGAGCGGGAGACGGGACTCGAACCCGCGACATCCACCTTGGCAAGGTGGCGCTCTACCAACTGAGCTACTCCCGCATATTCTAAATGGTGGGCGAGGAGAGAGTCGAACTCTCACGCCTTCCGGCACTAGTTCCTAAGACTAGCGTGTCTGCCATTCCACCACTCGCCCTTTTGGAACTATTTTAAAAATAAATGGTAGACGATTGGGGACTCGAACCCCAGACCAATAGATTAAGAGTCTACTGCTCTACCAACTGAGCTAATCGTCCAAATCCGTCAGTCTTTTAGCAGACTGTGGTTTAAGTGTCCAATATATATTATACCACATTTTGCTAATTTTGTCAAGGGTTATAAAGGGTTTTTTAAAAAAAATCTTAAAAAAACTTTGGGTCCCTAAGTTTTGGGCAATTATATTATACCACATTTCATCCCTATTTGTCAAGACTTAAGTAAAGGTTTTTATAAAAAAATTGAATTTTACTAAAAAAAAGTGATATAATTATAAATGAGAAAGAGGTGGAAATATGATAATTTCAACAAAGGAATTATTTAAGCATGCTTATGGAAAGTATGCTCTTGGTGCATATAATATAAATAATGCAGAGCAGATTATGGGTTTGTTTAAAGGCTCTATGGATTCACAAGCTCCTTTTATTATTCAAACTTTAATGAGTGCAAGAGATTATATTAATAAAACTATGATTGAGAGAATGATAAAGGCAGCGGATGAGATTTTTCCGGAAGCGGTTTTTGCAGTTCATCTTGATCATGGCGATGAGAAAACCTGTTATGAATGTATTGACTCCGGATTTTATACTTCTGTTATGGTGGATGCTTCTTATTTACCCTTTGAAGAAAATGTGGCTATAACCAAAAGAGTTGTTAAGAAAGCTCATGAAAAGGGTGTTGCCGTTGAGGCGGAACTTGGACAACTTGGTGGTGGCGTTGAAGGTGAAAATGCGGTTGAGGAAAGTAAAGCAAAGCTTACCGATCCTAAGCAAGCTGCGGAATTTATAGAAAGAACAGGGGTAGACTCCCTTGCTTGTGCTATAGGAACCAGCCACGGTGCATTTAAGTTTTCCGGTGAGCAAGGCCTGCATTTTGAAGTTATTGAAGAGATAGCAAGACTATGTCCGGGCTTTCCTTTGGTTATTCACGGTGCCTCCTCTGTGCCACAAGAGGAGATAAAAAGAATAAATGACGCCGGTGGAAAAATAAAGGGGGCCAAGGGTTGTGATGTAAATGAATATTTGCCTGCCGCTAAAAGGGGAGTGGCAAAGATAAATATTTATACGGACGGTATTTTGGTTTGGACCAGAGTTCACAGAGAGTTTTTCAGAGATAAACCGGAAGTTTTTGATTTTAGACCTATGGGCAAGGAATTTATGACAGAATATGCTAAATTCGTAGCCGACAGAAACACTCTCTTAGGCTCCGCCGGCCAACTCGAGGATTTGAAAAAGACTTTGTGATTTGTGATTTTGTCCCCCTACAATCTTTGATTGTGGGGGGTGGCAGTTTCGTTAGAAACTGACGGGGGGATGGAATTTCTGCTTTCTGTTTTTTGCTTTTCAAATTTGCAAACTTGCAAATTTGATTTGTGATTTGAAAAATATTGTATTTTGTGGTATAATATTATATAGACAATAATTAATTTAAGAGGTTAATTTATGATAGTTACAACTAAAGAGTTGTTCAAGCACGCTTACGGTAAGTATGCTCTTGGTGCATACAACATTAACAACGCCGAACAAACAATGGGTTTATTCAGAGGTTGTATAGAATCAAAGGCTCCTTTTATTATTCAAATTTCTAAAGGTGCAAGAAACTATACTAACAAAATTATGCTTGAAGGTATGATCAGAGCAGCTGACGAGATTTTCCCGGAAGCTATTTTCGCAGTTCACCTTGACCATGGTGACGAACAAACCTGTTATGACTGTATTGACTCAGGTTTCTACTCATCAGTTATGATTGACGCTTCTTCTCTTCCTTTTGAAGAAAATGTTGCAACTACAAAGAGAGTAGTTGACGCCGCTCACGCTAAGGGAATTGCTGTTGAAGCTGAACTTGGTCAACTTGGTGGTGTTGAAGAAGATATAGCTGTTGATGAAGCAGGTGCAAAGTTAACAGACCCTAAGCAAGCAGCCGAATTTATTGCAAAGACCGGAGTTGACTCCCTTGCTTGTGCTATAGGAACCAGCCACGGTGCTTTCAAATTCTCAGGAACTCAAGGTCTTCACTTTGAAGTTATTGAAGAGATTGCCAAACTCTGCCCCGGTTTCCCACTTGTTATGCACGGTTCTTCCTCAGTTCCTCAAGACGAAGTTGCAAGAATTAACGCTGCCGGCGGAAAGCTTGCAGGTGCTAAGGGTGTAGACGCTAACGAATATCTCCCCGCAGCTAAGAGAGGTGTTACCAAGATTAACATTGATACTGACGGTAGACTTGTTTGGACAAGAGTTCACAGAGAATTCTTTAGAGACAAACCGGAAGTATTTGACTTTAGACCAATGGGTAAAGAATTTATGGCTGAATACGCTAAATTCATCGGTTCCAGAAACGAACTTTTAGGCTCTGCAGGTCAACTTGAAGCAGTTAGAGCTTTCTTAGGAAAGTAATTTATATAAAACAAAAAGACGGTGTCACACCGTCTTTTTTTTTGTAAAAGAAACTATAATTTTAGTTTTTTGCCTTTTTTTATAGTTTTTTGTTGTTTTTTTTTAAAATTTTGTTTTTTATAATGAGATTTTAATCGTTTTTGTGTAATCTTTTTATGATTTTTCTTAATGTTTTTAAAATTCATATTGAAATTAAGGTTACATTTGCAACTTGTTCCAACAAATTTGCAAAAAAATCCTTGACTTTATAAGAAATTATATGTTATAATAAAATTGTAAGGAAAGAACCTTATAATATAAAACAATTTAGGAGGATCATAAAATGATCAAAATCAGAGAGGGTTTTACCCTAATCGAGTTGTTGGTTGTTATAGCAATCATTGCTATATTGGCAGCCATACTCTTCCCTGTGTTTGCACAGGCAAGAGAGAAGGCAAGAGCGGCAAGTTGTTTGTCTAACACAAAGCAGATAGGAACAGCTTTGCAACTCTACATTGACGACTATGACGAAACCTACCCCTGTGCAACAGAGTGGTCACACAGTTACTACGGTGTAGGCGACTATAATGCTTGGAACAACGGTATTCCGGGGGCATTATGGCCCTACATTAAGAACAAGGGTATTTTTTGTTGTCCCTCAGCATCAAAGAGTTTAACAGATCCCGCAAATCAAGTTGCTGTTTCTTATACATTTAATGGTATTATTTGTGGATTATACGGAACAAATGTTGATGCTGTCAATGGTGGAGGGTTAAGATTTGCTCCTCAAAGTATGGCAAACATTACAAGACCTTCTGAAATATTTATTAATGCAGAAATGAAGAGTGCTTCTTACAACAATTATATTAATCCATACAGAATGGAAAATGGTGCTGTCAGAAGAAATCCGAATATTAGTCTTGTTACAGATGTTCACAACGGTGGTCAAAATCATACTTTTTGTGACGGTCACGCAAAGTTTATTAAAAACGGACAAGTTAAGATAGGTGACTTTGGTGCCTCACTTTACGGTGTAGGAAGAGATGTTTATGAAGTAGATTATTACTTTAACTTAGGCATATCACCTGACATTTAGTGACGATTGATAAAGAAAGAGGGGATTAGTCCCCTCTTTTTTAAAACAAAAAGAGTAAAGGAAGCTAAAATGAAAAGAATATTTCTGTTAACAGTATTATTATTTTTGTTTTTAAATATATCTTGCATTAATGCTAATGAATATGTATTAAAATCAAATGATATAAGATTGAAATTTGAATTAACCAAAAGCAATTTTTATTTAAAAAGTCTTTCAAGAGATAATACCGAATTTATTAAAGAACCTAACAGAAACAGTAACTTGTGGGTAATAACTGTAAAGAGAGATAAAAATTACGATGGTCCTTTATTTGAACTAAACCCAAGCAAAGCTACAGCATTTAAGGTCAACAAAACCAATAAGTCAATAGAAATTACTTGGTATGATGTCAGAGACGCCGGTATGTCAACAGGTTTTGATGTGACTTGTTCGATTAAATTAGAAAAAGACTCTGCATATTGGGATATAAGTATTACAGATAACAAGGATTTCGGCATTTGGAGTGTGGCTTATCCTAATATTACCAATATAGATGCTCAAGACGGAGACCAATTTATATGGCCCGCAAGATGTGGAAACCTGTGTGAAAAATTCTCCGATCCGCGAGGATTTAGATTTCCTTTATTTCAATCTAAAAACAGAGAAACCTATACAAAAACCCTTTGGTATTTAACTCCAATAGGACATCAATTTGTTTCCTTATCCAAAAATAATACCACTTTATATCTCTGTCCTGAAGATGTGGAAGTTCATCAGTTTACAAATCATTGCACTTTATACGAACCCAATAAACTAAATTATTTAATTACAAATTACCCCGGTCACATGGCGGAAGCAGGATATGAATATAAACAGGCTCATCCTTTTAATTTAACTCTGTTAAAAGGTGATTATTACGATGCTTGCAAATATTACAGAAAATGGGGTATTAAAAATAAATACGGATGTTTTGCAAAGGGTCCTATTGAAAGTAGAGAGGACCTTCCCGGGTGGTATAAGGAAAATCCGGTTTGGCTTACTTGGCATTGGGGAAATCCTAAAGCGGTAGATGATTTCATAAAAATAAAAGAAAAATATGATGTGCCTATGGCTTGTCATGTATACCAATATTCAATTTTCCCCTTTGATACACATTATCCCAATTATCTTCCTGTAAAAGAAGAAATGAAAGAAGCTTTGAGAAAAATGCAAAATGCGGGAATAAAAATAATGCCTTATACAAACGGATTTGTAATAGACACTGAATTGTCTGATGCATATGAAAAATATGGTGATGCTTTGATAAACTTGGATGAATATGGTAAACCAAGGGAGATGTGGCCCAAAAATGTTTATGATTGTCCGGACGAAGCTTACTCAAAGCATATTATGGAAGAGATGACAAACCTTATGAAAGAAATTAACTTTGATGCTCTTTACTTTGACCAAGTGGGGAATACAGGTTCAAAGGTATGTTTTAACCCATTACACAAGCATCCTATGGGGGGTGGTGACCATTATTTGTCCGATTATAATAAACTTTTAGGAGAGTTGAGAAAAGAACTAAGCAAAATTAAGGGCGAGCCTGTGCCTTTCGGAACTGAGGGTGAAACCGATGCCTTTGATTTTGATTTGTGGCTTACCATATTTCCCGGCGGAGACAGTTTACAGGAGGGTGGAGAGGTTCATTCACTTGTTTGTTCAGGTTATGGTGTTCAACATGGACAATGTTATACGCCACCCGAATTTGATTTTGAAAACAATGATCCTGCAATATATAAATGTGCTACAGAATGGACCAACGGGATTCAACCTATATGGCTTGAGGCTTATTGGAACTTTTTGGAGAGAGGCAGATTTGATGATTTTTTGTATAATTTGCTTAAGTGCAGAGATGCCATAAGAGATTACAACTGTTTTGGAGAAATGGTGAGAAAGGTTAAAATAATCGATTGTCCAAAGAAAAGTTTCAGGTGGTATCACAATGCAGAGATTTTTTATGAAGACAGTCAAGTAGTTAAGACAATGAGCTATAATTATAAAGGAAAGACTTGTGTTGTATTTGTAAATATGGTTAATGAACCTGTTAATATGACTTGGGAAAGTAAGGGTAGTGATTTGGGACTTAAAAACAAAAGCTCTTATACCATTTCAAAATTTTATCCAAAGGGAGAAACGAAAACATTAAATAAATTAACAGAAACCATAACCCTTGACTCTTTTGAAACCTGTGCTTATATCATAGAATAAAAAAATAAAACCGATGTGTAAAGCATCGGTTTTTTAAAAAATGAAAAAAGCTGTAATTTATTGTATAATATAATTATGAGTAAAAAAGAGTTTTTAAAAAGTTATATTAGAGAAAAAATAAATAATAAAGAGTGGCTTTCGGGTAATAAAATTCCGGTTGAAAGTGCTTTACAAGAGGAGTTTTCTCTTTCAAGAAATACAGTCAGAAATGCTTTAAGGGATTTAATAGTGGAAGGACTGCTTTTTGCAAAACAGGGAAGTGGCTATTTTGTCAATGAAACAGAACATAAGAAAAAGCCTATTATTGTAATTGTTTCAAATCAATATGCAAAAACAAGAGAAATGCATAAAACTTTTAATAATGTTGTTGATTTATTGAAAAAGAAAATAGTCGCTATAGGATATGAACCTTTGGACATTATTGCTTATAAGGAACCGATTCTTGATTATGACAAAATAGCCGGTTGTATATCTCTATGCGGAAACGAATATGATGTATGCGAATTTGTTCGCAGAAAAATACCTGTAGTGACTTTTGAATATAAAGAGCAATTTCCTTCTGTTATAACAGATAACATAAATTTTTATTTTCAATTAAAATATTTGTTTAAAAAATATAGTTTTAAAAATATTTTGATTTTTTCTTATAAAAATAATATAAACAAGAGATTTAACTTGGAATTTGTCCGATATGCCATTGAAAAAAATCTTAGTGTATACAACCTTGTTTTAAATCCAATTACAAGTAATCACATAAACTATTCGGATATATTTAAAAGAGCTGTAAAGAAACAGAAAAAAGCTCCTGATGTAATAGTTTTTATGGACGATAGTTTGTATTTGAATTACAAGCCTTTGTTTGATCAATATGATGTATTTAAAAAGACAAAGATTATAACTCATTCTTCCCAGAACATAAAAATAGATGAAAGTTATAAGGTTTGTCTTATAGAATATGATTTAAATGAATTGTCCCAAAAAGCCGTGGATTTAATGAAAAAATTAATTGACAAAGAATATATTGAAGAGTATAATATAAAAATAAAGAGTAAAATTAAAAACGAAAAAGCTTTAAAGTAGAAAATAAACAAAAATCAAAAATAGAAAATCAGAATAGTGGCATATTGTGTTATTTAGGTTGGTGGGTTATCAGCTTTGTAAATGCTTTATGAAGTTTAGTCGCCGGCAGTATAAGTCGTAGCATCACTCTTTCCCCTTAACCCAAATCCCAAAAAGTCTTGATGACTTTTTGGGATTTGGGCAGTTGCTTGTTTTTTTAGCAAGATCCGGAAAATTATAATGTCCATCCCCCCGTCAGTTGCTAATGCAACTGCCACCCCCCAAGCCTACGGCTTAGGGGGACAGATTTTTCGGAACGAAAAGGCTAGTCAGGGGGATGGATATAAGAGAAGTAAATTTCGTATATAAATATATAGGGCTTTTTGAGGAAATTTAAAAATTAAGAGTATCCTTTTGGATACTCTTTTTTTATATGTCTTCGTGAAAATTCAGGAAATAATTTATTCCTTTTTTCAAAGTAATTTTATTGATTAATTTTATGTTTTCTTCTTTATATCCGCTTACCGGAGCATAAATTTTGTTGTCACTTATAATAATTTGACCATAGCCGTCTAATATACAGGGAAAAATTTCTTTTCCTTTTCTGTCAATAATTCCCCATTTGTCGTTTTTGCAATGCTTAAAAGTTGTTTTTTTTTTTTTTTGATGTGATATAATATTTTTGGGATTGTAAGTGTTTCTTTTGCAATTACAATTCACATATTTAATTAATAAGGACAATAAAATGTTAACAGATATTTATTCAAAATTAACACCAAAGATGAAAAATACACTTATTATTATATTAATTCTTGTAGTTCTTGCAATAATTGGTTCATTTTTACCTGATTCTGAAAATACAAATTCACAAAATGTATATTCACAAAATACAGCAAATGAAATTTTGAAATCTAGAGTAATTGATTTTTCGGAACCCCCAATATATTTTCTGATGATTATAATTATAATGTAAAAATATATTCTGATGAATTTGGTAATGAAATATATTATTATCCTGCAGTGCGAACTTTAAACTGTACTATTTGGAATAATGTACTTATTGATAAAGCAAAAGACCAACTTACTCCATTAGGCATTAAGTTTAAATATGATACATTGCATTATAAGAATGTAACAGTTCAACGGGATGGAAAATATAACAGGGAAGTTACTCTTATTATACGTTATGAACTTAAGGATGCTATTATTGCTTGATTATACTTTTTCTTTTTGTTTGGTTATATTTTTGTCTTGTTTTTTTATAAATCGAGTTCAATTATAAATTTAAAATATAGTAAAAAATTATATTTATATATTAAAGGCGAGCATTCCGCTCGCCTTTTTTTATTTAGACACATAAGGGGTGGTGAAAACAGAGTAGGGGGTATTGTCTTCAGATACAAATTTAACTTCAATATAAGATCCGGACCAGCCTTTTTCCGGCTTTTCTCTTGTGAAAATATATTTTCCTTCTTCGTTAGGTTCTATGGGTACTCCTTCCCATTTAACACCTCTAAAATCTCTCTTATCTACGTCTGTTGTGTATGAAATAACCCTTGCGGGCTTAGCTTTAATATTAAGTTCGCAAGTTATTTTATTATCTTTTTCTGTCCAAGCCCACTCTATGTTTTCCATTTCATCCTTTAAACATAAATGATAAATAAAAGTTTTCATTACATTTAACATAGGTAGAATTTCGAAGAAACCTTTAACAGGTTCATCTACAAATTGCAAAAGCCCCATATCATGACCTGCGTTTGGCTTATAGAAAAGATATTTTTCTCCCTTAAGTTTAGGATAATAGATGCTTGAAGAATCCAGTGTCCAGTAGGGGTCATTGGTTCCGTTTATAATTAATTTTGGAATATCAATATCATAATAAAAAGGATCTATAAGTTCAAGTAAAGTTTTGGCTTCCGGGGTGTAAATGATTTTATCAAAGTTAAGTTCGGTATAATCACCTATTTGTATAGAAAGGTCACCATAGTATTCTTTTTGGTGGGTTAATTGTTCTTTCATATCCAAAAAATCAAAAACTATGGGCATTATACCTATAATCCTTTTGTCTTTGGTGCCGGCGGAAATCCAACTTGTCCAGCCTCGTTTAGAAGCACCTGTAATAATAAATTTATCTATTTTTGTATCACATTTTTCTTTTGAAACTTCTTCAATTGTATCCATAGACTTGATAACAGCCTTTGCCATTTGGAGAAGAAGGGGTTTCTTTGTGAAATCTTTATCATCAAGTGCTTGTTTAAACGTCCAAGACATGAGAGCGTCTTCTTTTTTGTCCCACATAGGTTGATTGGGAATGTCAAAAACAATACAGATGGGAACGGATACAAGTTTGGCAAGCATACCTCCTAAGGATGCCCATATACTGCTATTGTCGTATGAGCCTCCTGTATTAAGAAGAACTGCAGTGTCTTTGATTTTTAAGTCATCCGGGACAAGTAAAACAACAGTATTTTTAATTTGAACATCTTGCCAAGTTTGGCTTACCATGTCAACTACAATGATGTTAATACCGTTTTCTGACTTTGTTTCTTTGATATTATATTTGTATGTTCCATCATCATTATAAACATAGTCGGTAAGAATACTTGCAAACAAAGAAGAACATGCAAATAATAACAAAATAGGTAGCAATAGTTTTTTCATTTCGTTTTCTCCAAAGATTTTATTAATCTGCCCCCATAAGCGTCAGCTTGGGGGGTGGCAGTTGCGTAGCAACTGACGGGGGGATGGATATTTAAATTATTTAATTTCTGTGACAGTAAAAGGATGCTTTACTGCTTCTATGGCACATTTTTGGGCAAGAGGTAAGTTTTCGGGGACAGAACCTACACTTTTACCTGTTGTCCAAGTGAGTTTTCCTTTAAGCCATTTATCATCACAAATGGTTTTGTTTCCGTAGATGCCTCTGTAGCCCATACCACATTCATTTAATAGGACGAGAATAGTTGTATATGCTTCGATTTGTCTGGGGAGTCCGTTTTGCATGTGAAGATTGTCCCCTGACATGTGTTTTTTATCTCCTAAATCCTTAAGATAAGTTCCTCTTGCGTTTTGTATAGCTGTTCCGTTGGGAATAAGGATTTGGCAAGGAGTTTCCGCCATAATCTTTTGTGCCGTAGATGAAATTCTCTCATACATTTCAATTCCTTCATTGCCTTCGTGACCGTAGGAGGGAGTTAAGTGCCATGCTATTTTAACGGGATTTTTGACAGTATCATAAATATAATTAATGAAATTATTTAAAAAAGGCTGACATGTGGAATAGTCTTGACTTCTTTGACTTTGTTGTTGAAGAATGATTATGTCCCAATTTTCTTCAGTTATGGCTTCTTTTATGTGGACCGGGTTTTTGTTAATCCAAGTTGTGGCTCCGGGCACATATTTGTGATAATCATATCTTTGTTTTTTGTCTTTGGAATAATTGTCGTGTTGTTCAAGAGTGCATCCGCCTATGGCTGCAATAGCGAAAGTCAGGTCTACTTCCGGGGCAATATCTTTCATAAGAAACGGAACGTAGGAAAAACCATCGTGGGAGAAGGAGTTTCCTATAGCTAATATTTTTAATGTCTTTTGATTTTGAGCAAACACTCCGCATGATAGGAGAATGAATGCCAAGGAGATAATAAGAATTTTCATTTTCTACCTCAAATTTAATTACTACTTATATTATATCATATTTTATTATCAAAAACAAATCACAAAAACCCGGTGTTTCGTATTATATATGTGGTTGGGCATGTGAATTATATATGTGGCGTCTGCTGAATTAAAGCTACAGGACCCCCTAAGTTTGTGGGAATCTTTTGGTTGATTTTTCGGAGCTTTGAGGACAAATCTCTCACCTATGGATAAACCGGTGTGGAGATTTAAGAGAAAGTCTACAAAAAAAGTTTTATCATAGCCGGTATTAAACTTTAGAGCCCATCAAACATTGTTTAAGGATGTTTTCGTGATTTGTGATTAAAAAAAAAGACTTGAGTGGTCTCAAGTCTTTTTCATTGTTAAGAATTTATTGTTGATCTGTGTCTTCAAAATCATTCTCTTCTTCGGGTTGCTCTTGCGGAGATTGTTTTTCCTCTTCTTGAGAATTTTCCTCTCCTTGAGATTCCGAAACAGGTTCCTCTTGAGATAGAGAAATTTCTTCTTTATCTTTTTGAGAATTTTCTTCTTTATTTTCTTCCTTTTTCTTTTCAGCTTTTTCTTGAGCTAATTTTTCCGGATTAACTATTTCAAGGAATTCTTCTCTTTCAATGGTTTCTTTTTCAATGAGAACCTCAACAACTTTTTCTAACTTATCTTTTTCTTCAAGAATAATTTCCTTAGCTATTTCATAGCAAGAGGCAACTATGCTTTGGATTTCCTTGTCTATGGCTTCCGCTATATTTTCGGAATAGTTTCTCTGCTCGTGGAAATCTCTTCCTAAGAATGGGTTGTCGCTTCTCTTACCGAAAACCACAGGGCCTAAGTTGTCGCTCATACCCAATTCACAAACCATTTGGCGAACAATATTTGTGGCTCTTTCAAGGTCGTTGGAGGCGCCGGTGGTGCATTCGTTTAAAATGGCTTCTTCGGCAACTCTTCCACCCAAAAGTCCACAGATTTTGTTTTTGAGCTCTGTTTTTGTGATGAGATATTTATCCTCGTCCGGACGATACCAAGTAAGTCCTAAGGCTCTTCCACGAGGCATAATGGAAACTTTGTGAACTTTTTCGTTATTCTCAAATCTTTCCATAACAATGGCGTGACCGGCTTCGTGGTAAGCTGTGATTTTCTTTTCGTCCTTGTGTATAAGACGAGATTTTTTCTCGGGACCGGCTATGACTTTGTCGATAGCATCGTCAATATTGGAATTTTCAACTTTAGCTTGTCCGTTTTTGGCTGCAATCAGAGCCGCTTCGTTTACAAGGTTAGCCAAATCTGCACCGGAGAAACCGGCGGTTCTTTCGGCAATTATCTTTGGATTTACATCCTCAGCAGTAGGCTTGTTTCGCAAGTGAACGGTTAATATCTGTTCTCTACCCTTAACGTCGGGAGAGTCAACAACCACTTGTCTGTCAAATCTTCCGGGACGGAGAAGGGCAGGGTCCAAAACGTCCGGTCTGTTGGTGGCGGCTATAAGGATAACTCCTGAGTTGGCTTCAAAACCGTCCATTTCTATAAGAAGTTGGTTAAGAGTTTGTTCTCTTTCGTCGTTACCACCACCTAAACCTGTTCCTCTTTGTCTTCCCACAGCGTCTATTTCATCAATGAATATAAGACAAGGTCTTTCTTGACGGGCGTTGTTGAAAAGGTCACGGACACGGCTGGCACCTACACCCACAAACATTTCCACAAAATCAGATCCTGATATATAGAAAAAAGGCACATTGGCTTCACCGGCAACAGCTCTTGCGAGAAGAGTTTTTCCGCAACCGGGAGGTCCTAAAAGCAGTATACCTTTCGGTATTTTGGCTCCTAAGGCAGTATATTTCTTAGGATTTCTCAAAAAGTCCACAACTTCAGCCAATTCGTTTTTGGCTTCCTCGATGCCTGCCACATCTTTAAAGGTGACTTTTGTAAAGTTTTCGTGCATTTTCTTGGCACGACTTTTGCCAAAGTTCATGGCACCTCCGCCACCTCCGGCACCTCTTATCATAAAGGTCCAAAGGAAGAAGAAAAAAGCAAGAGGAATTATAACGGAAATAACCATTGACATAATTATTTCCGATATGGGTGAATTGTTTACTTCGTATTTTACATTATGTTCTTGTAAAAGTTTATGGAGTTTTGATAATTCTTCTGTAGCATTTATATCAATTTTAGCTTTAAACTTGTCACTGTTTTTGGTTTCTATTTCCAGTAAGTCTTTTCTTATGTGAGCACTGGTGACATCGCCTTTGTTAATCTTGGCAATCATTTGAGAGTAGGGGATTTCTTGGGTGGGTTTGGCTTTGCCGAAGATGGAATCACCTTTATAGATTAGAACAGCAACAAGTATTATTATAATTATGTATACAATTGTTCTAAAAAGTTTTTTCAATTATTACCTCCTTATTTATTCGTTAAACAGATTATCTGCCGCTAAGGCAGGGTTTTCTGCTTTTGTGATAGGCCTTCCTACCACAATATAGTCAGAGCCTTCCCTGACTGCTTTAAGGGGAGTCATTATTCTTTTTTGATCCCCTATATCAGACCCCTTAGGACGAACTCCGGGAGTGACTATAACAAAGTCCTTTCCGCAAGCTTCTCTTATAACTGAGATCTCCTGTGGTGAGGAAACAACTCCGTCAAGTCCCGCTTCTTTTGCAAGCTTTGCTAACGAGGCTACCTCAGTTTTTACATCTCTTTCCACACCTATGGATTTTAGGGTTTCCCCATTGATAGAGGTGAGAATGGTGACAGCAATAACAAGGGGTGTCTCTATGCCCAGCTTTTCAGCTGTTTGAAGGGCACCTTCTTTGGCTGCTTTCATCATGTCAAATCCGCCAAGGGCGTGAACATTAAACATCCAAACATTGTTTTTTGTGGCACCTACGGAAGCACCTTTCACTGTGTTGGGAATGTCGCAGAATTTGCAGTCGTAAAAGATTTTCTCTGCTCCCGCCTCTTTGATTTTCTCAAATATGGTGAAACCTACATTGTTTATAAGTTCCAATCCGACTTTAAAAGCGCCTACATGGTCTTTAAGTTCTTTGACAAGAGATATAGCTTTTTCTTCAGAGTCTACATCCAAAGGGATGATAATTTTATTTTTCATTTTTTTCCTATATATAATACGCTAAAAATCCAAAAAAGTTCATAGAGAGTTGGTAGTTTCTGCTTTTTGCTTTGTCCCCCTAACCGTAAGGTTGGGGGTGGCATTTGCGAAGTAACTCCGAAAAGTTTGAGTATGTGCAAATCCCATCTTTTTCCAAATTCCTAAAAGTTTCGCAAGTTCAACTTTTTGGGAACCCTTGGAAATTTGATTTGCAGTTCCATGCAAATCAAAAATACAACCCTTTCCGTAATGGCTTCGCCTTACGGGTTCGGGCGGGTAGGTGACCCAAGGGTCTAGTCAAAAATCTTTAGTGATAAAGATTTTTGCCGTCGGGCACCTGAAAATCGTAGATTTTCCGGCTCTTACTAAAAACGACAAGCAGTTGTCGTTTTTACAAAAAAGCTTTGCTTTTTTGCCGCAATTCAACCCGAAAATCTTTGATTTTTTGGGAGTGGGTCCTTGAAAGGAAAATTGCGGATGCAATTTTCAGTTCAATTCTCAGGGTTCCCTAAAAGTGGAGTTTACGACACTTTTTGGGATGAGAAAGAGGGTGAAGTCAATCAACTATAGCACACCATTAACTTTATAGCCCACTAACCAAAGTGGTGCGTAGCACCACAATAATTGTGCATTGTGCATTATGCATTGTGCATTATTACCACCGCTTGTGCGGAAATTCCTTCACCTCTGCCTTCAAACCCTAATTTCTCAGTGGTTGTGGCTTTAACACTTACTTGGTTAATATCAATGTCCATAGCCTTTGCTATATTTTCTCTCATTTGGTCTATATATGGAGAAAGTTTTGGTTTTTGGGCTACAATGGTGGAATCTATATTTGAAACAACAACCCCTTTTTCTTTTGCTAAGTTATAAGCTTTCTGTAACAGTATCATACTGTCAATATCTTTGTATTTATCATTAGAGGGTGGGAAGTGTTTTCCCAAATCTCCTAAAGCACAGGCACCGAATATGGCATCTGTTATTGCATGGAGAAGCACATCTGCATCGCTATGGCCTAAAAGCCCCATTTCAAAGGGTATAGTGACTCCCCCTAAAATCAGTTTTCTATTCGGGCAGAGTTTGTGGACATCGTATCCTTGACCTATTCTGTTCATATTTACACCTAAAAAGGTTTTAAGCAAATCAATATCCGATTGGGTAGTGATTTTAATGTTTTTATAGTCTCCTTTAATTATTTTAACCGGGACCTTTGCCCATTCGCAAATTCCTGCGTCGTCTGTTAGAAAAATATTTGCTTCTTTTGCTTTTTCGTGGAGAGAGAGAATCAAATCTGTTCTGAATCCTTGAGGGGTTTGGGCATGCCATAAAGTCTTCCTGTCCGGTGTATCAATAACAAAATCTTCCACAGCAACTTTGATTGTATCAATGGCAGGAGTGGCAACCAAGACAGCATTATTGCTTTCCAAAGCTTTAATTGAGTTTATGATAATTTCTTCTGAAACAAATGGCCTTGCGGCATCATGGATTAAAACATAGGGGTTTGTCACTACTCGCAGACCGTGTCTGACAGAATCTTGCCTTTCTTTGCCACCTTCCACTATTTTTAAATTGCTTTTAAGTTTTCCCTTAAAGAGATTTTCAACTATAGAAAAACAATCCTTTTGGGTGACGATAATTATTTCCTTTATGTAAAAAATATTGTCAAAGGCATAAACAGTGTGCTCAAGTATTGTTTTGCCTTTGACATTATATAGTAGTTTATTTTGAAATTTAGAAAATCTGTTTCCTATACCCGCAGCGGGTATAAGTGCCGTCACGTTCATTTATTTCTTTTTCTTGTGAGTATTGTTTTGACCTTTGTGTCCTTTTGGTTCGTAAAGGTCTTCAAGTATTTTTGCAAATACCATCTTACCTTGAACTGTTTGAAGAACCGTGGAAACCTCAATGTTGACAATATCTCCTAATCTGTCTTTGGCATTTTCCACAACTATCATGGTTCCGTCGTCAAGATAAGCAATACCTTGTTCTTTCTCTTTCCCTTCTTTCATGATAGCGGTCTTAAACTGGTCTCCGGGGAGAACAACAGGTTTAAGAGCACTTGCCAATTCGTTTACATTAAGAACGTCAATGTTTTGAAGAGTGGCAACTTGATTTAAGTTGTAATCATTTGTGACAATGGTGGCATTAGAATCCTTGGCAGCTTTCATAAGCTTTGTATCGATTTCCATACGAATGTTGTCGTAAGGAGTATCAATAACCGTCAGATCCATTTCTTTTTGCATATTATTGAGAATTTCCAGTCCTCTTCTTCCTCTGGCTCTTTTTAGACTGTCGCCGGAGTCTGAGATAAGTTGAAGTTCTAATAAAATGAATTTTGGTACAACTATTTCGCCTTCAATGAAACCGGTTTTACATATATCGGCAATTCTTCCGTCAATTATAATATTTGTATCTAAATATTTGATCTTGCCGGGGTAGTTACCATATTTGTCTCTGCGAGTAAATTGTTCTGTAATACTCTTAAGAGCTTGATATGAAACCATAATCAAAATAAGTGCCAATATCGCACTTATTCCTAAGTCTAAATCCAGTCCTAAGGCAGCTTTGCAGCAGGCTGATAAGATAAGACCTAAAATAACACTTAAAATAAGGTTTATCTTATCGTTGTTATCCATATTGGATATACCATTTTTTATTTTATCTATATAGTTGCCGCTTATGAATCCGAGAAATGCGAAAATAATAATGAATAATAAATAGAGCATAACTCGTTGAGGACCCTCAATCACAATAGGCCTATCTGCAAGACCGAAGAGTTTTCCTTCTGCCATTGCTTCTACATAGAATGTTCCTACAAACCAACCGCAAACTATACCTATAAGGACACACAAAATATTGGCGATTTTGCGAAATATATCCTTTCTCAAGTTTTTTACCTCCTTTTTTAATATTTATATATCTATATAAAATTTGATATACCATTTTATTATACTACATTTTGATATAAAAAAACAAATTTTAAGAATATGATTTGCCAAAATAAAGTTTGTTTCTGTAAAAAGTCTTATAAATTGACAAAATAAGTCAAAAAATGTTAAAATAAAATTGAGTAATAATATTTTTATTTGGAGAGAAGTGTTGATACCTTTAGCTAATCCAAAAGTGCAAGTAGACAGTCAAAGAGAAGAAATCCTTGAAGCCATTGCAAAAGTTTTTGATAAATGCCAATTTATTATGGGGGAAAATGTTCCCGTTGTTGAAGAAAAATATGCCAATCATTGTGGTGCAAAGTATGGAATAGGAGTTAATTCCGGAACAGATGCCTTAGTAATAGCTTTAACAGCCTGTGGAGTTGACAGTGGGGATGAGGTTATAACCGTGCCTTATACTTTTGTTGCAACTACGGAAGCTGTTCTTATCAGAGGAGCAAAGCCTGTCTTTGTGGACGTAGACCCGGTTACTTTTAATATGGATACCTCTCAAATAGAAAGTAAAATTACGGAAAAGACAAAAGCCATTTTGCCGGTTCACCTTTACGGACAGTGTTATAATACAGAAGAAGTAAACAGAATTGCCAAAAAATACGGACTTAAGGTTATAGCCGATTCAGCACAAGCCTTAGGTGCCAAAAGAAACGGTAAAGGCATTGGAGAAACTGCCGACGTTGCCGGTATCAGTTTCTTCCCAACCAAAAATTTAGGCTGCTGCGGAGACGGTGGTCTTATTATCACAAATGATGAAAAAATAGCCGATAAGGCTAAATATTTACGTTTTCACGGTATGGCTCCCGGTTCATACTATTATAACCATGTGGGATATAATTCCCGATTAGACGAAATACAGGCAGCAGTTTTGAATGTTAAATTCCCCAATTTGGACAAATGGAACACCAAGAGAAGAGAAAACGCAGCCTTTTATTTGGATAAATTTAAAGATTTACCTATCGAATTACCTATTGCCGAAGAGTGCAACTATCATATCTATCATCAATTTACAATAAAATATAATAAACGTGATGAGCTAAAATCCAAATTAGCGGAAAAAGGTGTGGGTAGTGCTATTTATTATCCATATCCTCTTCACCTTCAACCTGCTTATGACTTTTTGAATTACAAAGAGAATGATTTCCCCATTACGGAAAGAATTTGCAAGCAGGTTTTAAGCCTTCCCATATTCCCCGAGCTTTCAGAAGAAGACAGAAACACAGTTGCCACATCTGTTATTGAAAGCATCCAAGAATTGGAAGCATAATTTTCTCGTAATTTAACAATTTTTATATATCAAAATCTTAATAAGTCGTATTTGTGACATAAATTTTTATTCATTATTGGTAATAATGGAGTAGTTTTATTATGAGAAAATATTTAAATATGAGTGAAGTCACCGCCTTGGTTTTGGGAGGCGGGAAAGGAACACGTTTATTCCCACTGACAAAAGAGAGAGCTAAGCCCGCAGTGCCTTTGGCAGGTGAGTTTAGGCTTATTGACATTCCTTTGTCAAATTGTATTAACTCAAGAATTAGCAAAATTTATGTTATAACTCAATTTTTAAGTCATTCCCTTCATAAACATGTTCACGATGCTTATAAATTTGATATTTTCGGAAACAAATGTTTGGAAATTCTTGCCGCAAGTCAAGGTGTGGATGGTGAAAATTGGTTTCAAGGAACTGCCGACGCTGTTCGTCAAAGCTTGAAAGTTGTTTTCGGAACAAATGCTTTTACGGAAAAAACCTTGATTCTTTCAGGTGACCAGATTTATAAAATGGATTACAGAAAGATGACTACGGAACATAATGATAATGAAGCGGATGTTTCCATAGCAGTCACTGTAAAGCCTGCAAGAGAAGCCCATGGTTTGGGATGTATGCTTGTAGATGAGAATCTAAAGATTGTTAAGTTTGTTGAAAAGCCCCAAGGGGATGCCATTAATGAATTGATTCTGCCTCAAGAATTTTTGGATAAATACAATATTACAGTTCATGAGCCTTCTGTTTTGGTATCAATGGGTATTTATTTGTTTGAAACTGATGTTTTGTCTAAAAGTTTAGATAATAAGCTTGAAGATTTTGGTAAAAATATTATTCCCAAATCCATTAATGAATATAATGTTTATGCTCATTTGTTTGAAGGCTATTGGGAAGATATAGGAACCATAGGTGCATTTTTCGAGGCAAACCTTAGACTTACGGATACATTGCCTCCTTTCAATTTTTATGATGAGAAAAACCCCATTTATTCCGAAGCAACATTCCTGCCTTCATGCAAAGTAAATGGAAAGAGTTTATTTGACAGAGCCATGATAAGTAATGGTGCCATTATAGAGAACAGCACAATTTCCAGAAGTATTATAGGTATACGTTCCGTTGTAAATAATGATTGTGTATTGGATAATGTAATAATGATGGGACAGGACGATTACTTGCCGGACGATTCCGGGCATAAGAAGGGAATAGGAAAGAATTGCAGAATAACCCGTGCCATTATTGATAAAAATGCTCATATCGGAGAGAATGTTATTATTCAGTCTCAAGAAGGAAAACCCAATTATGACGGAGACTTTTTCTATATAAGAGACGGTATTACCATTATTCCAAAGAATGCCATAGTCCCGGCAAATACCATAATAAATTAAATCAGCGTTGCAAATTTAATTTATTTAGATTACAAATCACAAAAGTGTCGAACAGTGTTTGACTATGGGGATCGGGCTCTAAATTTTGTGATTTGATAAAATTGAAAGAGGAAATACATGTTAATTATACCCGCAATAGATTTAATAGACGGTGCTGCTGTCCGATTGGTTCAAGGTGATTTTAACAAAAAAACAGTTTATGATGAAAATCCATCTCAAGTAGCCAAAAGGTGGCAAGAGGCGGGAGCCGGTCTTATTCATTTGGTGGATTTGGAAGGTTCACGACAGGGATACCCCATTGAGACAGAAACTCTTCGAAAGATAAAATCCTCTGTTGATATACCTCTTGAAATAGGAGGTGGTGTCAGAAAGATTGAAGATATAGAAACCTTTATTAATGCAGGGGTAGATTATGTTATTTTAGGCACAAGCGTTGCCTTAAACGATGATTTTGCCAAGGAAGCTTTGGAGAGGTATGGTGATAAGATAGTAATAGGAATAGATGCCAAAGACGGCTTAGTGGCAATTAAAGGTTGGGAAACCATAACCAACCGGGAAGCTATCTCTTTTGCCCAAAAGATGGAATCCTTTGGAGCAAAGAGAATAATATATACTGATATTTCAAGGGATGGTATGATGCAAGGGGTAAATGCCCCCGCGATGAAGAAGATGGCAGAGAGTTTATCAATTCCCGTCACAGCCTCCGGTGGAGTGTCAACTTATGAGGATATAAAAAAGCTTAAAGAGATAGAAAAGTTTGGAGTATCTTCAGCAATTATAGGAAAGGCGCTTTATACAGGTGCAATTAATCTAAAAACTGCAATAGAAATGTAGTTTTTCAAAAAAAAGGAAGTCTAAAATGGTTATTATACCCGGAATGGATATAATGTCAAAAAAAGTGAATAATGCTCAAAATATACCCTGGTTGCCTGATATTAAATTCAACCACGATCCTGTGGACGTGGCAGCATATTGGAAAAAGCAGGGTGCGGAAAGGCTTTACATTGCGGATATGGACGGAGCTCGTTTCGGAGAACCGGAAAACTTAGATGTGGTCCAAAGAATAATTGACAATGTGGATATTAAAGTTTTCCTTGGTGGAGGAATCAGAAGTGCCGATAGCGCAAAAAAGGCTTTTGATATTGGTGTAAAGAAAATAGTTATAGGCACCAGTGTGGCTTTTGCTCCCGAGTTTGGTGAAGAGATGTTTTCCAAATACAGAGAAGATGTCATAGTCACCTTAGGAAACATAAACGGTTATGTGGCAATACAAGACGGAGCTGCTCATACTGATGAATCGGTTTTTGATTTTGCCAAGAGAATGGAGGATCAAGGAGCCAAATATATAGTTTTTAACGATATCCAAAGAAAAGGTGCTCACGGCGGACCTAATATGTATTTAATTCAAAGAATTAAAGAGAGATTGAAAGAAGCAACCTTAATTGTGGGCAGTGGTGTGTCAACCTTAGGTGATATTGAAAGGCTTAGGGAATTAAAGATAGTTGCTGCAATAATGGTGACTGCCCTTTACTACAATATGGTAGACTATAAAGAAGCTGTTCAAGTGGGAAGAGTTTTATAGTTCGGAGGACACGAAAAATTATTTTTCGTGTTTTTTTTATGAATAAATGATGATTGAATGAGAAAATTAGTAATCAGTTTGCTGATGATATTTATAGTGGCATGTGTTTTTGCCACAGAGTATAAAGTATCGGAAAGTAAAGAAACAAAAATCAGTAAGCTTAAGGATGAAGGATATGAGATAATTGTACCTAAAGGCTTGTTTGAGGGTGTAAATCTTAAATCCCAAAGGACCGAAAAGATCATTTTTTTATAGGAAATAACAAGCGACCTTAACAATATTTTTTTGTAAAGCAAATAAAAAGGCGTTAGCCGTCCATAAGCCACAATTTCAAAATAAATGGAATTTTACAAAGTAAAATTTCACCAAAGGGAATTTATGAAGAAATTGGGAGCTTAGGGTTTTATGCGTCTACTAAAAAATATTAAGTTAGGGAGCGTAGGGATTTTCGTAATAAAAAATTAGAGATTTTCGAGGGATTTGGGTTTTGAGATTTAGTGTTTTTTATAAATAAAGGATGTAAACATGAAAAAAATAATAATAAGTCTATTGATGATATTTATAGTGGCATGTGTTTTTGCCACAGAGTATAAAGTATCGGAAAGTAAAGAAACTAAGATAAGTAAAATCAAAGAAGAGGGATATGAGATTATTGTTCCTAAAGGCTTGTTTGAGGGCGTTTTGTCTGTAGAAAAAGTTTCTCCTACGGATTTTGATGCCTCTGCCGGAGTTCTTTTGCAGATTAAAGGAAAAGAAGGAACTTTTGTTCATTTTCCCACACCTATAGAAATCACTTTTAAAATCTCTGACATGACGGATATTGAAAGATATTTGTTTGTATATAGAGACTTTGACAATAAACTTCACTGTTATTTCCCCGATGAAATAAATATTAAGGATAAGAAAATCACCTATTCTGTATATCACACAGGCGAATGGTATTGCGGAAAAGGAGATAAAGAGCAGGTTTTGGAATTAATAAGTGATAGAGCTGCCACCGCGGTTATGGTTTATGAAAGTTTAAAGGCTTCTGTGATAAATGATGTTAAGGAATCCTTTGATGATCTTTTGAGAGCTTTGGATATAGTGGACGAAAATACAAAAGAGAAATTTATGAGTGATTTCTTTAATGTTATAAGGTCCGGCTCAGCAAAGGGAACTCTTGAATATATTTCAGGAGATTTGAAGGGAAAAGACCAAAAAACCATTGATAAAGATATTAATAATACTTTGGTTTGGCAAATATGGCGAGTTTTGCAAAGAAATACTAAAATAGCCGGTATACAATCTTTGTTTTTGGGAAAGCTTGAGGAAGCGGCTAAATGGGTAGCCGGAGGAGAAATTGACGAGGCTGTGGAATGTATTAAAAAGGCTTTTGATAAGGTGCCACAGTATGAAGTGTTTAAGTCAACTCTTGCTAATTCTGTAAATAAACAGAAACAAACCATTTTTGCTTATGTTGAATATGATGAACTAAATGATGTTTATGACCTGTTTACGGGAGAGGGGATAGTATTTCCCGGTTCCGATAAATATTTAGATGATCCGGAAGCTTGTGCGGAATATTTGGAATATGATAAGCCTAACAGCAGAATTTTGAGAGCCTATTGTGTAAATTTGAATATAAAGCCGGAAGATATGACAGAGTCTTCAAGAGTCCGATTTTATAATCAGTTTAGGAGAGATTTGGGTTCATATCTTGTGGACAGACAAGCCGGAGATTTTCGGGTGGAAGATCAAAAGGATAATGAAATTCTTTTTATAAATGAACTCAGTAAAGTTAACCTTTTGTCCACATTCGGAAACGATAAATGTTTTGATGACGCTAAAACTTTTACTTTAGAGCGTAGGTTATCAAAGATATACAGTATCAGGGATGCTGTTTTTGGAATTACTGGTATAGATTCTTTTGAGCCTAAGGAGTTGTGTAGTCTTATAGTGGCTTATGTTCAATCTTATGATGGTTATGATAACCCTAAGTTTTATACATATTTAACGGAAAAGAATTATAGCACGGAAGCTACAGGTTATGAAAAATATACAGTAGAGAAATATAACAGCACTTCAGAGGGGGGATTTTTCAGTGCCTTAGGAGAGGTGCTGGATATTCTTGTAAACAAGAACGGAGTTCCAAGCCATAAGGAGACGGGAAAGTATAACCTTGTAGATATAAGAGATGATAAAGATCATAGATTTTCCGGTGGAAAGGGTGAATGGACTTATAAAGACGATTATTATAAGGTGTTCTTTGAAGCTAAAAATATGCCCGGACATATCTCTCCCGGTAGCAGTGAGGATATAAAACTTTACATTGAAAAAGCTCGAGATGATACCGTATATTATGATGATACCCTTGATTTTAAAATAGAGCTTCACAGTTCTGATTTTAGTTTTAACAGAAATAAGCTTAGGTCAACAGGCTTTAAAGAGTCTAAGGATACTGTCAGAATGTATTGCCCCGGTGGAAGACCTTCCGGAGGAGACAGATTATATTTAACAGTCGTAGTTACTGCGGGAAGACGAGAAGCAAGAACTACATATGTCTATGAATATAAAAAATAAATAACAAATCCCAAATATATAGTATTTGGGATTTTATTATTTGTGAATTGTAATTACAAAGGAAACAGTTAAAAAACTATTTTTTAACAATGTTTAAAAATAGTTTTTTTATGAGATATAATTTAATTAGGATTGTAACTGTTTCTTTTGCAACTACAATTCACAAATGAAATATACAAATTAAAAATAAACAGTCCTTATATTGAAAAGAATAACTCAAAGGGAAATTTGGGTAAACCGGTTTATAAAGAAGGGGATAAAATCTATATTCCTTTAGGAATAACAAGAAGTTTTTTATAATGTTTACAGAAATATGGCAATCTATTAATGTAGATTGCTTCTCCTTTTTCTTTGATTTTCCACTTTTTTCCGTCACTTTTAGGAAAATTCTCCACTTTTTGCCGGCAGTTTTAGGAAATACGCCACTTTTCGTCACGACTTTTTAAAATTATACAAAAATGGCTCCCATTGGGGAGCCTTATTTTATGATATGGATTTTTAATTTGTGAGTTGTAATTACAAAAGAAACAATTACATTTACATTTATATTATACTGTATTAAAAAACTTATATATCCCAAGTAAAGACAGGATCTACTGCATAAGATTCGTATACTTCGAAGTAATCATCATCATATCTGGTTGCCGGATAAAAATAACTTTCTACCTTTTCCGGTGCATATAATTCTGTTTTTATATTACAGTCTTCTGTTATTTTGTAATAGAATGAACTTGCAAAGGCTTTTTTTTCAATAATTATGTTTGGATTCTCAATAGTTAATTTTTCTAAATTTAGACAACATATTGAATATGATGCAAGTCTTTTGACATTCTTAGGAATGATAAGCTCTTTGAGATAATGTTTGTGGTAATGGTTCATATTATAAGTGTCATATTCAAGATTTTCCGGGAAAGCATTTTTAGGTATGTAAGAAACTGTGGAAGGTATGGTATAGGTTTTATTTGTTTTTTGATCCGGATAATAAATAAGTTTTGTCATTTTTTTATCAAATAAAACTCCATCAACGGAACAATATGTTTTGTTGTTAGAATTAACGATTATTTTTTCAAGATGAATAGATTCTCCCCCACCGCCTCTATCTCCATGATATTGTTCAAACATTCCTTGTGGAGCAATAGATTTTAATGTTGATGGTAATGAAATAGTATCAATTTTACCTGACCATTCAGAGAAAGCATTAGGTCCGATTGATGTAACCCCCTCCGGGATTGCTAATGTATTAATGAATTCTGGTTTTGGAGTATAACTGTTTAACATTTTGTTGGGTTTATATTTTACTAAAACATGATTTTTAATAATCATTTTGCCTGCAAATACTGTTGATAAACAACCAAAAACCAATAATAATGTGATAATGAGGGTTAATATTTTTCTCATAAGATTCTCCTTTTGCATACCTCTATGCAATTAAATAATATTTTTCGTTTAGAACGGATTAATTTTTCGTTCATAACCATAATTATTATATAAAAAAAAAGAAAAAAACGCAAGTTTTAAGCCATTTTTGGTGGAAAAAATAAAAAATCTCATTTTGGGGCAAATTTGAAAGATTTAGGGGTGGCAGAGTATTAGAATAAAAGTCTCAAATTCTCCTAAAAAAACTTATTTTAACTTGATAAAATATAAAAATATATGGTATAATATAGATAGATGTAAATACTATTATTTTGAGGAAAATATGAAAGAAGTTTCTACAGATAAGGCTCCCGCTGCCGTAGGTCCCTATTCACAAGGGATTGTTGGGGGCAATACTTTATATATATCCGGGCAGTTGCCCATAGACCCTGAAACGGGAGAGATGATTACAGATATAAAAGCCGCAGCCACGTAGGCTCTTAAAAATATAATTGCCATTGCCGAAACCGTATCTAAAAAAGATAACATAGTTCGCACCACGGTTTATATGAAAAACATAGGTGACTTTCCTCTCGTAAACGAGGCTTACAGTGAAATCTTTACGGATACAAAGCCTTCTCGTGTATGCGTTGGTGTGGCAGAGCTTCCCAAAGGTGCTCTTTTGGAAATCGAAGCAATAGCAGTGATTGATTAAATGAAAAATGCAAAATGCAAAATTTAATGCAGAATGAAAAATAAAACCCCCGATTTTGCTCCGCAAAATCACCCCCTTGTTAGGGGGTAGCAGAGTGGTGCTAACGCACCACTTAGTTAGCGGGTTTTATATATCTTCTTAATTAATATGAATTATGGTGAAAACAACAGAATAATAAAAAAGCTTTTGGATACAGACAAAAAGCTGAAAGGAATAGTGGATAACAGGCTTGATTTGGTTGTAAAGCAAGTTGCTTATGGAGAACATGTTTATAATAAAGTAAATGAAATAAATAAAAACTATACTAACCCTCAAAACATTGTATATAATGCTTTTATAATGCCTTATAGCAAAGAAGAAAATGGTTTTAATATAATATGTGTTGGAAAGGTAGATGTAGAATGGAAAAAAACAGGTAAACATTATGAAACAATAAGATTGATATTGTTAGATACTAAATATATTATGGATTTGGTATTTTTATCTGAAGAGAAAAAAAGAAAAGCGAAGAAAGGTTTATCATTTCTTTTGAAAAATTGTCCTCCCATTTATTAATGGGAGGTTTTTAATATCTCTCAATTTTATCTTTAGGGACTAATGTTTTAGATAAATTTAACTTTTGTGGGGCTTTGATTTTTTCGAGATTTTTACATCCGAGAAAGGTCCAATTTCCTATACTTATTACACTTTCCGGGATTGTTATTGTCTTAAGGCTTTTGCAACCGCTAAAAGTTAAAGCTTCAATAATTGTGACGCTGTCAGGTATATTTATTTTCTCAAGACTTATACAATTCTCAAAAGCACCGTCACCTATACTTGTGACGCTATTGGGGATTGTTATTGACTTTAGGCTTTTGCAATGAGAAAATACATTATTTTCTATAATTGCCACACTATTGGAAATGGTTATTTCCTCAAGGTTTTCGCAATGCTTAAAAGCTTCATTACCTATACTTATGACATTATCGGGGATTGTTATTTCTTTTAAGCAAGTGCAATTTTCAAAAGCATTATTTTCTATAATAGTGACGCTGTCGGAAAGGGTTATTTTCTCAAGATTTTTACAATTCTCAAAAGCACATTTTTCTATATTTGTGACACCTTCCGGAATAATAAAGTTTTTGTCTGTCTTTCCGCAAGGGTAGCAGATCAATCTTGTCTTATCCTTATTATATAAAATACCTTCAAGAGAAGAATAAACTTTATTATAATCATTAACTATAATTGCTTCAAGGTTTTCGCACCCTCTAAAGACATTATCTCCTATACTCGTTACGCTGTCGGGGAGGGATATTTCCTTTAGGCAGGTGCATTTTTCAAAAGCATTATTTTCTATACTTGAGACAGTATCCGGAATGATTATTTCCTCAAGACTTACACAATGGCCAAAAGTATTTTCTCTGATATGATTTACATTAATTGGGATTGAAATTGACTTAAGGTTAGAACAAGAATTAAAAACATTATTTCCAATATAAACAACACTTTCCGGGATGGTTATTGACTTAAGGTTTTCACAACCGCTAAAGGCAGCATCTCCAATATGTAACACACTATCGGGGATGATTATTTCTTCAAGGTTTTTACAATTATAAAAAGCACAATCTCCTATACTTGTGACGCTATCCGGGATTGTTATTGACTTAAGGCAACTGTAATCCATAAAGGCCTCATCTCCAATATAAATTACATCCGTAGGAACAGTTATTATTTCATCATTACCAATATATTTGACTAAAACATCATCTTCTATATAAAAATCAAAAATAGACATAACTAAAATCACCTTATTTCAATATCAATAGTATTATAGCATATATATTATATTTTTTCAAATCAGAAATCATAAAAACGTGGAGCGTTAGCTCAACGATTTTTGATTTTCTATTTTTGCTTTTTATTTCCATCCCCCCATCATTTGCTTCGCAAATGCCACCCCCCAACCCTTCGGTTTAGGGGGACAGAATGTTTACCATAGCCAACCTTAAAATTAAGAGCCCGCCAACCAAAGTGGTGCGAAGCACCACCACTTGAACCCCCTTTAGGGGGCTATGAGGAGCGAAGCGACTATGGGGGCCGTCAATTGTGCATTGTGCATTGTGCATTTATTTTTACCATAGCCAACATTAAAATTTAGAGCCCGGTAACCAATGTCGAACGCAGTTCGAAGTTTTTGTGATTTGTGATTTGTGATTTTGTCCCCCTACAATCTTTTGCAAGAATCTTCTTTTGGTTTAATTTTTGGGGATTTGTGAAGACGACGGGTGGTCAGGATTAAAATCGTAAATATGCAATTTTACGATAGAAGTCTTATAATTAAAGCCAACAACCAAAGTTATATAATTAGGTGGATGAGAACAGTATAGATTCCTTTAGTTTGTTCAATGACCCTTCCGTGTTTTCCAAATCAATAAAATGGATATGAATAGTAATATTATTACTTTTTAATATATCTTTATTTTTATAATCAGTATAATACTTAATATCAAGTTCATTGAGTTTTTTATCTTCTGTCTGTGGATATAGCAAGAATATATCATTAGCATTATATTTTAATCCATAAGCCACCATTTGATAAAGGTCCGGTTGTGAGATACCATATTGAAATTGCTTGTTTTCCAATACCTTCCATTTTGTATCCATTATGATAGTTTTATTATCTTTTTTTAATACTATGTCAGGTCTTAAGGGAAAAACACCTTTTGTTTTATTTTGTTCGTGTTCGATTTCAAGAAAATCAAATTCTGTATCCTGTGCCGTAATTTCAAATTCATTTCCCCAAAGTTGTTTTATCTTTGTCGCTATATAATCTTCAAATATTTTTTCCATAGGGAAGAGAAAAGCGTCCACATCTGTATCACCGGAGAAGTTGGTAAAACCTCTTTTTTTGAGAAAGATTTTGGACCAGTTTATAACACTTTTGTAGTGGTATATGGTTCTGTCTAAGGTCTCTGCCTTTGCCAAATCTTTTTCAATATTTTGGGAAGGTTCCACAAATTCAAAGTGCATAAGCAACTTGTTAATATCTCTGTAATTGTTGTTGTTATGAGTGAGCTTTTGGAGTTTTAAGAGAGTTGATTTTATAATACGATTTTCTGCCCTGTTAAGGCTGTATTCGTCATAGGCAACATAAAACCTTTCTTTGTGAAACATATTGTATCTTATGTTTTCTTTGAATAAGAGTTTCCCTTTGAGAAAAGGCATATTGTCTTCAACCCTGATATAATCCGATTTCAGTCCTCTTTTGATAAGATTAAATACCTTTTTTATGTATTGGGAGATTAAAAACTCAAATATGGGCAAATTGTATGTGTCAAGATTGGCATTGTCAAAGATTTTTTCGTGGTTTGAGTCCTTAAGACAAGCAAGCATTTTATAAAAAATCTTTTTTGTCTCTATATTATTTACGTCAGACGTTGCAAGCTGAATTTTTGGCAAAACCTCAATTTGAACATCCTTTGTCTGAATAACCCCCACATAGTTTTTTAGATTTATAACTTGCCCGTATCCTTTTTTATAGGTAATGTTATAAAAATCAAAAGAAGTTCCGGTATTTTTATCTTTATTTGTTTCTTCTTTGTTTTGCTCTAAGGTTTCACCTACAAATTTTATTAAATTATTAAAGTTTGATTCAGATAAATCTTTTTTTGTAATAAACTCAAACTCTTTTTTTGTAATCGGTTTCATGGTAGTTATTCGCCGTCAACTTTGGCACCGTCATCGGTTTTTGTTTTTGATTCATATATTTTAATATAACTATCTATTTTATTTAAAGCATCTGTATCTATTTTGTAGAGTTTTTTCCCTTCAATTATATCAGAGTTTCCTTTAAATAAACCTTTATCAAAATCTTCAATTTTAATTATTTTATCATTTAACACCAACTGTATTTTTTCAAAATCATCATAGAAATACTCTTGAAGTAATGGTATAACAGAATTTTCAAATATTTTTTTAAGATTGCCAACAGTTTGATTTTTAGACTTTTTAAGATCCCAAAAATATGAGTGACCTAAAGTGTGATCTCTGTCTAAAAGATACTCAATTCTTTTGTTAATGGTTTCGAACATGGTTTTTATATTGCAACCTTCTATAATTAAATCGTTTCCAACATTATCTTTTTCCAATAAATTCGGTTCCGGCATCATTTCTATAAAGTTAAATCTTCTTCGGAGAGCTGTGTCAAGAAGAGCAATGGAACGGTCTGCAGTGTTCATTGTTCCTAAAATATATACATTATCGGGAATAGAAAATGGGTCACCGGAGTAGGGGAGAGTGACGGACATCTCTTCTTTTGCTCCGGCTCTCTTATTCTCTTCAATAAGAGTAATTAACTCACCAAATATTTTAGAAATATTTCCTCTGTTAATTTCATCGATGATAAATACATAATTTTTTTTGTTATCAGCTTCAGAATCTTTTTCTGTGCCCTTCGTGTGCCTTTTTACAATCTGCAATACATCCTCGGCAGGTATACTCATCTTATATACCGTTGAAGGTGTCATACTTTTGCCATTATTTAATCTAGTAATATTTTCATTAATTCCTTTTACAAGCCAACGAACTTTTCTGAGTCGTTTATATTTGCTATAATTATCATGCCATTCACACTCTCCGTCTATTACACCAATTGCATCTATTGTTGAATATGAATAACATGACAGAACAAGATCCCCCTTTTTCATTTTGTTGTAAAATGAATCTAAAACATTTTTTCCACCCTCATCGTATTTTTCGGGAAGGTCTTCACCATACTCATCCCATCCGATTCTTATATGGTTGTTATCCATGCATTCTTTTCGTGTGTCATTATCACCGGTTTTTTCTAAAGAGACTTTCCATACTACCGGAGAATTATTTAAACCATAACTTTCGTCTTCTTTGGTTTTGATAGTTCTTGCTTTTTCACAGAATGCCTTAAAAATACCTTTAGAAAGCTCATATTTAACATCACCATCTTCCTCACCACCTTCTGGTAGAACAGGTTTGATACCTTCTATAAATTCTTCATACCCATAAGATTGGTGGAATGTGATAAAATTAATTCTTCCTTGTTCTTTTAAATTTTTATATTGTTCTTCTATCTCTTCATATTTTTTCTTTTTTATTTCTTTTAGTGGTTTATTTTCGCAAATAGCAACTGCATATATAGGAGTATGGTGTGTTTTTCCGGTTCCCGGAGGTCCGTATAAAATAGTATTTAATTCAACGTCAGTTTTCATATTTTGTTCTTCCTCTTCTTCTTCATCGTAATTTTCATCAATATCATCAGGGCTGTAATCATATGCTAATCCTGATAATTCCATAAAAGATTTAAATTCTGTCTTTCCGGATTTTATTAAAGTTTTTATTTCGTCTATTATTTTTAAGTAAGTTTCCCCGTCAGGTAAAGTAGCTCCGTTGAATATGAATTCACCTTGTTTGTTAGTTCTGAATATAGAAAAGAATGATGGGATTTCATCCGGTTCAAATTTATTATATAAATAATCTCTTGTATGTGAATCTAATGATAAATAAAACTCTGGAAACATCCAATAAAATGCTCTTGTTAGTTTAAAATCACCGGTTGAATTTCCATTGTTTATTAGTTGTCTTACTCTATTGTAATTATATATAAATTTATTTTTGTTTTCTTGATCTGGATTGTCATAATATGTGATAGCAGTTTCAAATAAATTCCATAGTTTGTTGAATTGAATGTATTTAAATATAAAGTTTTTGTCAATAAAAGGAATTACTAACGGAAAAGGATAAAAATCTTCATTAGAAAGGTAAAATGAATCAAGCTTAAATTCATCTTTACAGGCATTTTGTAGAGTTTCAATATCTTCTGTTTGTGGCATAAATAAAGCTAAGGCTTGAATTGGGCTAATATCTTTTTCAATTTTATTAAAACCTGTTTTACTATAACCACTTATTAATTTTTCTTGTGTTTGTTTATAAATTTTATTTATTTTTTCAATTAATACTTGGCGGTTGTTTTTGTATTCTAACAGTTTTCTTCCAAAAACTTCGCAAAAATATTTAGTATTCACTTTGTTTTTCTCCTTTAATTCTACATGTGTTATCCCGGCGGATAAATCATAGAATTCATCTAATTCTTTTAGTGTATTAATTGTCCAATTAAGAATTTCTTCATAAGTTTTATTTTTAAATTCATTTGGTTCTAAATATCTCCCTAAGCCAATCCAACCTATTCCTGTTTCTTTCATTAGGTTATATCCATTTTGTGGATTGTCTGCAGAAATTTCGTAAAATATCCCTTCCGTTCCAGTCCAATAAATCATATTTTTAGGAGCTTGTTTTTGTAGCATTTTATTGTGTTGATCAAAGTCAGATACATTTTTGAATATGCATTCTAAAGCAACTCTATACATTGGTTTGCCATAATAATGATCAAAAACGAGACATAAATGTGAGATGCTTTTATCATCCTTTTTAAATGGAACAGATAAATAATTAAAAAGGGATCTGCCGTCTCCTTTTAGCCATTTGGTTACATTTTGAGTTTTATAATTTGATAATGATTTACTGATTTCATCTGCGAAGGCTTTTATTATATTGGTTGATGTTTGAGCCTTTTCTTTAATCTCTTCCATTTTATTTTTTTCATTTGGATTATCAATTTTATCCGGTTTTGTATATTTAAAATTAACTTTGTTTAATTCATCTGCAGAATTAACATAATCCAAAATGGAAGATAATTCTTTAATATCCATTTATATAATTCCTGTTTTGAATTTACAATTTTATTATATAACAAATATGTATTAATTTGCAAATTAAAAGTTATTTTTTTTGCTCATAAGGGGAAGAGATAAAAGATATTTCTTTATTTTTTCTCATAACTTGAAAAAATTAGTAAAAAGTGGTATAATATTAAATGGACTGTCTGTTTTTATACGGAAAAACAGATAAATTTAATTACGAGGTATCTCTATAATGAGAGTAGTTCAAAAATATGGAGGCAGCAGCGTTGCCACTCCCGAGAAAATTAGGGTGGTGGCTGAGCGAGTTGCCAAGAGAGCTAAGGATGCACAAGTGGTAGTTGTGGTATCCGCTATGGGTGACACCACAGACGACCTTATTGCTCTCGCAAAGGAAATCAATCCACGCCCCGCCGCAAGGGAAATGGACAAGCTTATGGCTTCCGGGGAACAGATATCCAGTGCTCTTCTTACCATGGCGCTTCAAAACTTAGGTTGCGATGCCATATCTTTTACAGGTGCTCAGGCGGGAATTATCACAGAAAAGGTTGCCACAAAGGCGAGAATCAAAAAGGTTGATACCAAAAGGCTTAAAGAAGAACTTCGTGCCGGAAAGGTTGTGGTTGTTGCAGGTTTCCAAGGTATTACTGATAACACAATTTGGGCTGACATTACTACCCTCGGACGAGGTGGGTCCGATACCACAGCTGTAGCTCTTGCCGCCGCTTTAAACAGTGAGGAAGAGCCTTGTATATGTGAGATTTTTTCTGATGTGGAAGGAGTTTACACTGCTGATCCGCGAATAGTTCCCGATGCCAAAAAGCTTGAAACCATAAGCTATGAAGAAATGTTGGAAATGGCAACGGAAGGGGCAAACATAATGCACAACAGAGCTGTTGAGCTTGGTTGGGTATATGATGTGGAAATACTGGTGGCTCATTCTCAAAAGGATGTTCCCGGAACTATTATTAAAAAAGAGGAAAAAGATATGGAATTAAAGAATCCTGTTAAAGGTATTGCTCATGATAGTGATGTTTTAAAAATAAGTGTTTGCGGTATTCCCGATCAAATAGGCATTGCGGGAAAGATTTTCAAAGCCTTAACAGATAAAAAAATAAGTGTGGATATAATTGTTCAAAATGTTTCCGTAAACGGTAAGGCTGATATTTCCTTTACTATTGCTGAAGCTGATGAAGACAAGGCCCTTGACATTATTAATCCTCTTGCAGAGGAAATGGGAGCAAGCTCTGTTATAGTAAACAAGGATGTTGCCAAAGTATCTATTATAGGTAGCGGTATGGAAACTCAACCGGGTTATGCTGCCAATATGTTCCAAGCTCTTGCAGAGGAAGGAATAAACATCTTATCTATAACAACAAGTGAAATCAGAATTACATGTCTAATTGAAGAGGGAAAAATCAAAGACGCTGTTCGTGTCCTTCATAAAACTTTTGAATTGGAAAAATAAGGCTTAAGGTTTTTTGAATTTCAAAGACGCTGTTGGTGTTCTTTACAAAACCTTTGAACTTTAAAATATTTTGCTTAAAACTAAAAGACGCTCCCCTTCGGAGCGTTTTTTTGTGGGGGGAGATTTGTGTGTTTGTGGTGGTCTGCGTGTGTGGGTTTCTGTGTGCGTGGGCGTGAGCTGAGTGGTGAGTGTGTGTGTGGGCTTCTGGCTTTTTAATTTGTAATTTAATCTTTTGATATGGTATAATATTATTAGAATATAATATCGTGTTAATAGAGGTTATTATTATGAAATGTGGTGTTCAGTTATATACCCTAAGAGATTATATGGAAGAGGACTTTTGGGGAACACTTAAAAAGGTGGCAGACATTGGTTTCAAGGGTGTGGAGTTTGCGGGCTTTTACGGTCAGGACATTAAAGAAATCAAAAAGTTCTTAGACGATTGTGGAATGGTTTGCATTTCTAACCATCTCCGTGTGCCTACTGAAAGGACTGTTGACGAAGTCTGTGAAGAACTCTCTATCTTAGGAACAACTGATTGGACTGCCAATATTCACGGAATGGATACGGAAGAAGGCTTTACCAACTGTTTTGAAAAATGTCAGAAGGGAGCGGATCTTCTCAAAGAGAGAGGCTTTCGTCTTATCTTACACAATCATTTCTGGGAACACATATCCAAACCTTTCGGCAAACCCTTCTATGAAAAAATGTTGGAAGATATTGACAATCTCTACAGTGAATTGGACCTTGCTTGGACCTTAGCGGGAGGCTACAACCCTCTTGAAAGAGTGAAAACTTACAACCACAAAATAGCTCTTCTTCATACTCAGGATGTTAAGGCATCATACAACGAAATATGGGATGACCCTAACGCTGTTTTCACCGCTCAATATTCCTACAAGCAAACTGCCAATGGTTACGGTGACGCCAAGGTGAAAGAGTGTATCGCTATGTCAGAAGCCTCTTGGGCCATAGTGGAAATAAACCAATATGTAGGTGAAATGTGGGACGGTGTCATTAAATCCTACAACTATCTAACCAAAGAATGCAATTGCGAGGGGTCAAAATAATGAAAGCTTTAAACGTGGGAATTATCGGTTGTGGAAATATACTTGAAGCCTATATGAAAGGCAGTCAGATTTTCAATCAATTTAAAATAAAAGGGTGTGCCGACCTCTATCCCCAAAAAGCACAAGAAGCCGGGGATAAATATGGAATAAAAGCATATAACACTGTTGAAGACCTTTTAAATGACAAAGATATAGAACTTGTCATAAATCTCACTGTTCCCAAAGCTCACGGAGAGGTGGACAAAGCTATCCTCAACAGTGGGAAACATGTCTTTTCCGAAAAGCCCTTGGGGGTGGATTTAAAAGAAGCCGGTGAAGTCTTAGAACTGGCAGAGAAAAAGGGATTGCTTGTAGGTTGTGCTCCCGATACATTCATGGGTGGAGGACTTCAGACTACCATAAAACTCATAGAAGACGGTTGGGTAGGGGATGTCTTTGCCGTCAAAGTAAATATTATTGGCGGAGGACCGGACAACTGGCACCCCAATCCTGAATTTTTCTTTCAACCGGGAGCCGGACCTTTGCTTGACATTGGCCCCTATTATATTCATGCACTTATTGCTATGTTTGGGCCTGTAAAGACAGTGGAAGGAGTGTCCTTCATCGGAAATGACACAAGATATTTGACAAGCCCTCCCGAGAGAAGAGGAGATGTTATAAAAGTGGAAACTCCCACCACTAATTTTGGAATTTATACATTTTCATGTGGGGTTAAGTGTAATTTCTCCTATTCCTTTGACTGTTATGGAGGAACCAAGGGTGCTCCCATTGAAATATATGGAACAGAGGGAACCCTTTTTGCGGCACACCCCCTTGCTTATGAGTTTACCGCATCTCTGAAACTTAGAGATCAGGAAGAGAGAGTTATTCCCAATATCTATCCCTGTGTAGATACCATGAGAGGGTTGGGGGTTGCGGATATGGTCTGTGCATTGGAGAGTGGCAGAATGTCCCGTGTGACCGGAGAGTTGGGATACCACACATTGGATATTATGATGTCACAGTATGAGTCATCGGAAAAATCCATGCTCGTAGAGGTGAAAAGCACTTGTGAGAAGCCAAAGAGATTGCCCTTGGGTTTACACCTTGGGGAAGTGGATGTGTAGGGTTTTGAGATACCCCCCACGATGAAAAATCTATTGATTTTTCATCGTTGCCGGGTGGGTGGGCTTGAGAAGCTGAAAAGTTTGAGTATGTGCTAATCCCCATCTTTTTGATTTGCAGTTCCATGCAAATCAAAAATACAACCCGTTCCACAATGGCGTTGCCTTGTGGTCCCCCCTCCTTGAAAGGAAAATTGCGGATGCAATTTTCAGTTCAAAGAGGGTGAAGTCAATCAACCATAGCAAGCCTTAAAATTTAGAGCCTGCCAACTTTTGTCGAACGCAGTTCGACGTTTTTGTGATTTGTGTTTTCTGCTTTAGTGGATTGACTCTATAGTCACGGGGAATGCTAAAGTAGGAGCACCGGACACCCCTCGCCTTGTTTTTTTATGAGCGTAGCGAATAAAAAAGATCACAAGGGAGGGGGGCCTGGGGGGTGGGATCATAGGCCGATTCCCCATCCCTTAGGGTATTATTCCCAAAAAGTTTTAAGACTTTTCGGGAGCCCTTTATAGACCCACCCGCCCTGTAGTCGTTTTTGGTGTTTTCCAAAGGAAAACTGTCAAAAACGGCGAGGGGGTGAGGGGCCTTTCGCAAAACGATAGTTTTGCGACCATAAGTAAATCATTGATTTTGCGTAGCAAAATCTATATTAAAATGGCAAATCTCAATTTAGCGGAGCAAAACCTTGTTTTGCGTAGCTAAATCAACCTTTGTGGTGCGAAGCATCACGATTTTCTGCTTTTTGCTTTCTGCTTTTTAAATTTGCCAAGCAAATTTA
>JAFSVJ010000094.1 GCA_017445025.1 Abditibacteriota bacterium
AAAGCATAATAACGTGGAGCTGACGCTCTACATTAAAATCTAAAATCAATAATCAAAATCGCCCTATGCGTTCGATTTTGGCTGGCGAGCTTTAAAATTTAAAGCCCCCCCCTTTATTTGTGATTGTTCTTTTTGGACAAATACGAAATTAAAATTTAAGTAAACCTATTACATAACAACTTTTTGGGTGGTATATTTTTTTTGCATTATTTCAAGGGGCTCCCGAAAAGTTGAGTTTACGAAACTTTTTGGGAATGAAATTCGCAGACAGCAAATAAAAATATACTACCCAAAAAGGTGTTTATAGGTCAAACTCAAGATTTTGGATTTGCTCAAAAAGAAACATAGGAAAAAAGGGGAGTTAAAGAAATAAATTATTCTATCAAAAACCCTATGTAAATAATATTTAATATGTATGTTAAAAACGACTTCGGAGCGAAGCGGAGGGAGGCTTTTAACATACATATTAAATATTATGGAGTTAAAGAGAACCTGCCAGCCCCCCTTAGGGGGGCAACGAAAAAATCTAATGATTTTTTCGTGGGGGGATTTATGCTTTCTGCTTTATATATATAGAGATATATCCTCTAAATCTTTAATGTTTTCTTCCAAAACTTTATTGGCTATTCTCTCAATATCATCAGCGACTGCCAAGTAACCGGGGGCTGAATAGTGACCTCTTCGCTCAAACTTGGTCTTTCCAAACTCGTTTTCGCTTTCATTCACAAAATCCAAATAATAACATTTTTTGTAATTACCCGTAATGTCTTTAATCATATTTGACCAATCCATAAGAGTGTCACCGTATTGATTTTTAATGGTATCATCTCCCTTACGATAAAGGGATAGGCACAAAATCACTCCCTCAGGGTTATAATGACGAACAGACTTTATAATTTCATTATAATATCCGGCAAAGGTATTTTCCTTTAAACCATGGTCTTTTTCTCCCAATTTAAAGCAGCCGAAATCATTGCTTCCGAGAGCTATGAAGACCAAGGGATATTTATTCTTATCAATGGCAAAATGATAATTGTAGGTTTCCAACCAATATTTTGCAGTGCAACCCCCTTTTGTAAAGTGTGTCACCTTTGCACCTATTCTTCTGCATATAAGACTGCACCAAGAATTTTCATAACAATCCACACAGGCAGGACCTTCATTAACCACTCCTCTGTCAGGATGAAGTCCGCCGAAAAGAACGCCTAAGGCTCTGTCGTCGTCGTGAACAATCTCACCTGATGCTAAACTGTCACCTATCATGGCAACAGAGGGAAAAAGTCTGAGTAATTCCATAACATCTCCTATATTTCAACAACCATATTTTTATTCATACCCAGTGAAAGGCTTCTCTCGTCACCTTGAGAACCACCTACCGATATTTTAACCTTTCCTTTATATTCCTGCTTTTTGCCTTCCGGATCAATATAGGATATTCTCTTTTTCGGCAAAATTAAGGAAACTTCTTTTTCTTCTCCCGGTTTAAGATTGATTTTCTTAAAATCAAACAGATCACGGATAGGCACTCTGCAAGGAGCGTCCGGCAAACTTATATATCCTTGACAAACTTCAAATCCCTCACAGTCACCCACATTTTTCACTTTAAATGAAATACAAATCTGTCCCCCTACAATCTCTGATTGTTGGGGGTGGCATTTGCCTTCGGCAAATGACGGGGGGATGGAATTTAAATTATTAATATCCTCTTCTTTTTGAACTTTCAGATCACTGTATTCAAATTTGGTATAAGACAAGCCAAATCCGAAGGGATACAAGGGCTCTTTTTCCATATATCTGTAGGTTCTGCCCACCATAGAATAATCTGTAAACTCCGGTAAATCTTCCGCAGAGTAAGGCACTGTGTAGGGCAACTTTCCGCTTGGAGCAACATCACCAAAAAGAACCTTTGCCATAGCATTTCCGGCTCTCTCGCCAAGATACATAGCTTGAAGAACAGCATTTGCTTTCTCTTGTGCTATATTTAAAGATACAGGTCCTCCGGCAATATTTATAACTATAAGAGGTTTTCCTAAGGCAGAAAGTTTTTCAATTAATTTATCTTGAACACCGGGTAAATTAAGGCTTTTCCTATCTCCACCGGCATCTGAGTTGGTGGCATCTCCCGCTTCACCTTCAATTTCCGCATTCAGTCCGCCTACGAATATTATTAAATCCGCATTTTGAGCTAATATTTCCGCTTCGTAAAAACCATATTCAAGATCTTCAACACAAGAAGAGAAAGGAGAACCATCAATAGTGGCTCCTAAGGTATAAGTGACCTTGCTGTCTTTAGCATAATTTCTTATACCATCAAAGATTGTCACCATACTGTCACTGGTTCCAAAATAATTTCCGTAATTTACTTCGTAATTATGAGCGTTGGGGCCTGTCACCAAAATGTTTTTATATTTATTCACATTCAAAGGTAAAATTCCGTCATTTTTCAAGAGAACAATGGCTTCTTCGGCAGCCTTTTCTGATAAAGCTTTATGTTTCTCACAAGCTATAACTTCATAAGGAATATCAGTCCAAGGACAATCCTCGGCAAACAAGCCCATTTTAAGACGAAGAGTTAAAACTCTCTCGCAAGCTGTATCAATGTCCTTTTCCGTCAACAAGCCTTGGTCTATGGCATGGCTGAGTTTGTCATAATAACCTCTGGGCAAAATCAAATCCAAATCAAGGCCCGCCAAAACACAAGCCGCAGCCACCTCTTCTTCCGTGTTTTTGTATTTGTGAGAGGTCATAACTTGTTCCACTGCTGTGGCGTCACTTAATGCCACACCCTCAAAGCCCATTTCATCTCTTAAAATATCTGTTAGGAGCCTTTTGTTGGCGGAGCAAGGGATTTTCCAAACAGAATTATAGGCACTCATAACACTTTCCACTTTGGCGTCTCGAACAAGGGTTTCAAAAGCGGGAAGATAGGTTTCGTAAAGATCCTTTTCGCTGACAACTGAGTCAAAACCGCCCCTCTCACCTTCGGGACCTGAGTGAACTGCATAGTGTTTGGCACAGCAAGCGGTTTTAAGATATTTATCATCCCCTTGCATACCTTTCACAAATGCCACTCCCATTTTTCCCGTAAGAGTGGGACATTCCCCATAGGTTTCATGGCCTCGTCCCCAACGAGGGTCTCTGAAAATATTGATATTGGGAGAAAGGGCATTTGTGTTTACATATTTATCCACATGACCAAGTTTAGCGTGAGCATTGCTTTTGGCTCTGAACTCAGTGGAAATGACCTGTGCCACTTCAAAAAGAAGGTCTGTGTTCCAAGTGGCAGCCATGGCTATGGATTGTGGGAAAACTGTGGCTATTCCGCTTCGAGCAAGACCGTGCAAGCCCTCATTCCACCAATCATAGGCGGGAATGTTTAACCTTTCCACAGGGGGATTTTCACTGATAAGAAAACCTATCTTCTCGTCAAGAGTCAATTCTTTTAAAAGAGATTTTGCTCTTTCTTTAAATGATAAACTTGTGTCTAAATAATCTTTCATAAGTGTTCCTAAAATTATAAATTAAAAATCAATAATCAATAATCAATAATCAAATTTGTGGTGCTTCGCACCACACTAACCCCCTTTTTAAAAGGGGGTGGATAAAAGGGAGGGGTATATTGTGCATTTTGCATTATATTGTGCATTGTGCATTGTGCATTAAATTCCATCCCCCCGTCTTTTTGCTACGCAAAAATCCACCCCCCAATCTTCGATTAGGGGGACAGAATTTAGCGTTCCCCGGGGCTTGACGGTGTGTTTGCAAGAGCCAACTATAAATTTTAAAGCCCACCAACCTTAGTGGTGCGAAGCACCACAATTATTTTGCATTTTGCATTATATTGTGCATTTTGCATTTTGCATTATATTGTGCATTTTGCATTTTGCATTATAATTGTGCATTGTGCATTGTGCATTTTTAAATTTGCCTATGGCAAATTTATTGACCATACTCTGTCACATATCTTTTATGGGTTTTCTCAATATCTTTTTGAGATATGGGAACAATTTCACCCATAGTTTTAGCTATATAAACAGTCTTTGCGGCGTCTTCACACATAATAGCAGCTTTTAGGGCAGCACGAACACTTTCCCCTATGGTAAACACACCATGATTTTGGACAAGAACAGCTTGACAACCCTTGTGATACTCTATAATAGCTCTTCCTATTTGCTCATCCCCTATTCGACAGAAAGGAGCACAGGGGATATCCATACCAAAGAGATCACACATAGAAGTCAAAACACAGGGGATTGGTTTTCCCAAAGCCGCAAAAGCTGTGGCGAAATTTGAGTGAGTATGAACCACAGAATTTACCCAAGGCATATTTCTCAAAACATAAAGACCTGTATAAGCATCTGATGAAGGCTTAAGATCTCCTTCCACCACTTCACCCTTAAGATTCATTACCACCATCTTTTCCGGGGTTAGTTCATCAAAAGCCACACCGGAGGGTTTTACCACCACCAAGTCACTTCCCCCTTCTCTTCCGAGAACATTCCCACTGGTCCAAACCACCAACCCGTTTTTGGGAAGAGATTTATTGGCTTCACATACCTCTTTTTTCAAATTCTCTAACATATTTTACTCCCTAATACTATTTTTAATTATTTTAAGTCTCTTCATTACATCATTTTCGCCTCTGCCGAAATAATCGTGGAGTTTTTTATATTCGGCATAGAGTTTGGCGTAGACTGCGGCATTTTCTTTTATGGGTTTATAGGTAATATCTTTAAGACCTGCCATTTTCTCTCCCGCTTCGTCTATGGTATCATAGCCACCGGCACTCTTTCCCGCTGCCACGGCACCCCACATGGCGGAGCCTAAAGCACAAGTTTGAGAGGATTTAGCGACTTTCAACTCTTTTCCTGTCACATCAGCATATATTTGCATAAGGAAAGGATTCTTTTCGGCTATACCACCACAACAAACTATATCGTTTATGGGAACACCGTTTTCTTCAAAATTCTCCACAATTATATTTGCTCCGTAGGCTGTAGCTTCAATCAAAGCACGGTATATCTCCTCCGGCTTTGTGTTTAAAGTCATACCAAGCATCATTCCCGTTAAGTCCACATCCACCAAAACAGATCTGTTTCCGTTCCACCAATCAAGAGCAAGTAAACCGCTTTCTCCCACTTTTAATTTTGATGCTTTTTCGGTCAAAAGTTCATGAATTGATATACCTTGGGCCTTTGCCTCTTCAAAATACGAATATGGAACACAATTATCCACAAACCAAGCGAAATGGTCACCCACACAGGACTGGCCTGCCTCAAAGCCTATATATCCGGGCAAAATTCCGTCTTCCACATATCCGCATATACCCTCTATCATTTTAGGTTCTTTGCCTAAAAGCATATAACAATTGGACGTTCCCATAATGGCAACAAGAGATCCGTCTTTCGTCACTGTTGTGGCGGGAACTGCCACGTGAGCGTCTATGTTGGCAACACCTACTGCCACATTGGTGGTAAGTCCCGTTAAAGAAGCAAATTCTTCATTCAGATAACCGGCTCTTGTGCCTATACCATAAACATCCTTTGATAATTTTTCCTCAACCACATTTTCCAGTCGAGGGTCCAAAGCTTTAAAAAACTCTTTTTTTGGATAGCCTTCTCTCTTGTCCCACATAGCTTTATAACCGGCGGCACAGGCGTTTCTCTTTTCTTCTCCCGTTATTTTGAGAACAATCCAATCCCCCGCTTCTATAAATTTATAGGCGGCATTATATATATCTTCATCTTCATTTAATATTTGAAATATTTTGGAAAACATCCATTCACTTGATATCTTTCCGCCATACTTTTTAAGCCAAGGCTCACCCATTTTTATGGCCATATCATTTATCTTATTGGCTTCATCTTGGGCTGCGTGGTGTTTCCAAAGTTTTACCCAGGCGTGAGGATTATTTTTATACTCCGGAAGTTGACAGAGGGCATTTCCTTCTTTATCAATGGGAAGCATTGTGCAAGCGGTGAAATCCACACCCAAACCCACAACTTCTTTAGGATCTATTTTTGAAATTGCAAGAACTTCTTTGATAGTTTGAACAAATCCCCTAATATAATCGTCAGGGTTTTCTAATGCCCAGTCAAAGGGAAGTTTCTCACCGGAGGAGGGTAGTTTTTCACTGATAACTCCGTCTTCATATTCATAAACAGAAGTGGCAACTTCCTCACCGGTTTCTATATTAACCAATAAGGCTCTGCAAGACAAAGTCCCGTAATCTAAACCTATTGAATACATATTAATCTCCTAAAATTATATTAGTCTCTATAGTCACGGGAAACGGTAATGAAACCACCTCTCTCACCCCTACCGGGGGGAGGTGGACTTTGCTATAATGTTTCTATTTTGCTTTGCAAAATGTGTTTTTTTATAAAGATTTGTTGCACAAATCAATTTTACTGCTTATAATCGCAAAATCGTTGTTTTGCGAATTCCCCTACCCCCACTCCATTTTGACTGTTTTGCAAAGCAAAACACCAAAATGACACCCCCCACCCGGTGGGTCGGGGGACCGATTTTGGGGCTACCCCCCTCCGGCTCCCCCCTATATTCTAACAAGCTTAAGGCTTATCAACAGGGCTTTACCCCCATAGGGGGGAGTGGTGAATTCTCTTCCACATAACCGGTTTCGTGACTTTATTTTTATCTCTAACTATATTATATCATAATATTGTAAAAAATAAAAAATTTAAAAAAAAGAGCCTGAAAAATAAATCACAAATTTACAAAAAGATCTATTTTTTGCAAGAAATGACGCATTGACGTCTTCGACTGTAATGAGTGAGTAGTAGGGCAAAAGCATAAGGCGTTAGCCATTAGGATTTTGTTCTAATACGAACGAATGTCAAGGAGATAAGTCAAAAGTTATTTCGTTAAGCAAAAAATTTGATATTTTTAGGGAATTTGAGATTTATTTTAAAAAAAAAGAGCCTAAAAAGGCTCTTAAAAATAGGAGGATTTTCACAATCCAAGGAGTTCAATTGCTTTGTCAACAGCACTGGCGGCGTCTGTGGAATATCCGTCGGCACCTATTTCGTCAGCGTAGTTTTGGGTTACGGGAGCACCGCCTATCATGGTTTTAACTTTGTCCTTAAGACCAGCTTCCGTCAAAGCGTCAATGGTGGATTTCATACTTGGCATGGTGGTGGTCAAAAGTGCACTCATAGCAATAATTTGGGCACCGTTACCCGCAGCTTCAACAAACTTTTCGGGGGAAACATCTACACCAAGGTCTCTGATTTCAAACCCGCTTCCTTCAAGCATCATAGCAACAAGGTTTTTGCCTATATCGTGAAGGTCACCTTTTACGGTTCCTATTGCTATAACACCCTTAGGTTCAGCACCTGCTTCTTGAAGTTTTGGTTTAAGTATATCCATAGACTTCTGCATAGCTCTTGCAGCAACAAGAACTTCGGGAACGTAAAACTCATTGTTCTTAAAGTATTCTCCCACTACATTCATACCGGCAACCAAACCATCGTTTAATATAGTGCCCGGAGCAATACCTTCATCTATAGCTTCAGTTGTTATCTCAACAGCTTTCTTTGCTCTACCATTAATTATGGCATCTGCCAATGCATTTAAATCTGCCATATTTTTATCTCCTGTTATTAAATATGATATTTCAGCCATATATATTATATCACATTTTCAACATAAAAATCAAGAGGTAAAAGGGTATTTTTATGTTTTTTTTAATTTTTTTATTATTTTGGTATACTAAGATAAAATTATGCGCAAACTTCCCCCTACCTAAGGCAAGACGTGTCCCAAGCCCCCGCACTAACGTAAAGCAAACCCTGTCCCCCTAAACCGACAGGTTTGGGGGGTGGCATCTCGCAGAGATGACGGGGGGATGGACATTCCTACACCCCCACCCGCTCAATAATAAAAAAATCCCCCTTTCCAAAAATGAAAGAGGGACAATCCCTTAAAAGAAAGTAGTAGTTTTTAGATAGATACTTTTTCATATTCTTCAAATAACAGGGTATAGTCTTAATCCCTTAAAAGGGAGTAGTAGTCTTTAGATAGCTACCATTATTATACCATATTTTGAAAGAAAAATAAAAAAAGTGGTGCGTAGCACCACAATTGTTCTGCTTTCTGCTTTAACTATTTTCAATCAGGTCTATTTCCTCGGGGGTGAGGGAGTAGAGGTCGTAAACCTTTTTATCTATTATATTTTCGATGGTTTGGAGGGCTTTCTCCTTCATTTTCAGGTCATCCGGGTTTACTGTGGGTGACTTTGACATCTCTTCAAGAGCTTTCTTCCCCTCTGTTATCTTATCCACCAAATCTACTATTTCATTTTGTTTTTCTTCACTTGCTAAAGGTATAGGTATATTTCTTACATGTTCCGGATAAATATGATAATCTCCACCTCTTAAATTATTAAGCAAAATATTTGCATATTTGGAATTCATAATCCCTAAAATATATTTAAGATTAATTTTAGTTGACAAATTCTCCATATCTGCTCTTGAAAGATGAGAAAATTTCTTAATACTTGAAGAAATACTCTTATTTTCCAAGCTTTTTAGATCTTTCCATAAAACAGCACCAATAATTGAATCATTGTGTGTTATTTTATCAGTATAATCTATTGAACAAATTAAATCTCCCAACCTATTCATAAACAATTTTGGATATTCATAAAATTCGGGAAAAGTTGGTCTACATATTTGTCCCGGACTTCTTTTTGTTCCGTATTCCAAAAATCTTATTCTATTGATTTTATATTTTTCAATATCTTTGGCCTCAATGTATTTTCTTCTTGGTATATCATCTATTACCTCGCTTATTAAATCTTCTTTTTTAAATTTGCCTCTAGCTGTTTTTTCATCAGAATTTGGTCTTAAACCATAACTAATATAACAAAAATCTCCTAATATATTCATATCTGAATGTTTTGTTATGTCTCTCTTTTCTTCCGTTAAGTTCCATATCTGTTTTTTTTCATCTTGAACCAATTCGCTGTATGGTTTTGTAAAAGCTAAATTAAATTTAAAGGAATCATTGATATGAGATATATTAACTTTTCCCTTTGGTTTTTCCTTTTTAATAAAGGGAATGCAATTTGTGACAGTAGCATTTTTAAAAACTTTTGTTCCTTTTAAATCTGCCAATTCAACCAAATTATAATCATTGATTATCATTTTTCTTAATTCATAACCATAAATTTGATTTGTCACCGGATAAGGTATAATAGAAGAATAAATACCGCCTTCCTTTAATATTTGTAAACCCTTTTCTACAAAAGGAATATATAAATCCCATTTTTGATATAATGTTTTATACTTTTCACAAGTAGCCAAAAAATCCCTCTGCATTTTTAATTCTTTAATATCTACTTGACTTGGTGCACTGATATATGGCGGATTGCCTATAACTATATCAAAACCACCCTCTGCGAAAATATCCTTAAACTGTTCTTCCCAATCAAAAACATTTATCTTATACTGAAATTCTTCGTCAAAAATCAAATCCAAATGACTTTCGTTAAAATCACTGCCCACAAGGGAGTTGCCGCACTTGATATTATTCTTCATATTGGGCAGAACCGTAAGGGCTGAGCCTCTGAAAAGATTATTTAAAGAATCACCCTCCTCTTCCAGCATTTGCAAGAACAGGGACAGTTTGGTCACCTCCACGGCTTGGTTGTCTATATCCACACCATATATATGATTTACCAAAATTCTCTTTTTCTCTTCCACGGATAGCTGGGTGCCCTTGGCGGTTTCTATAAGCTTACCACCCTTCTTATACTTGTCCTCATCTTTTAAATAATATTCCAAATACCATTTCAGCAAATACTTATAAGCACCTATCAAAAAGCTTCCGGATCCGCAGGAAGGGTCCACCACAGTGAGTTTGTCCGCCTTAGAGAAAGGCAAATCTTTCAGCTTCTCTCCTAAGGTCATTTCCACTATATAATCAACTATATATTGAGGAGTGTAATAAACCCCGCCGGCCTTCTTTATCTCCGGTTTTTGCTCCACCTTTACGGTGTGGCCACCCTTTATATTCTTGAAAGTAATCTCACTGCCCAAAAAACTTTCATAAATATTTCCCAAAATCTCAATGGGCAGAACTTTCCAAGCATAAGGGCATTTTGGAGGATACAAATCCTCTATAATTTCCTTTAAAACATTATTATCAATAATAAGCTCATCTATAAAACCCAAATATTCAAACAAACCGGAATTATACTTGTCATTAGCGTTTTTGAAGATTACCTTTAAACCCTTATATATATTATCACAAACCAAAACATCCTTCAATTGTTCATAGATCTCTATATCCTTGTCTTCCGCTATTCTCAAAAATATAAGTCTGTCAATTATCTTCTGAACTGCCACATTCAAATTTCTCAAAGACAGGTCCGGGTTTCGCAAGGCAATATTCTTGGCAAGGTTCAAACGCCAGCCTTCTATGGTATTCAAAAGGTCCGTATCTATCTCACCGGTGCCTCGCTTATTCTTGGAATCCTCAAAACTCTTATCAAACAATCCCAAACGCACAGATTCAAAAGAAAATGTCTGCCAAATATACTCAAACTCTTTCTCATAATCCGTATAATAAATATATCTGTCACGGGCAACGGAGGACTTGTCCCCTTCCTTGGGCTTTATTCTTGTATCATACACAGAAAACTCTTCAAAGTCTGTGAGTATAGACACGGGGAGTTTTTTGGTATATGCATAACGACGAACCTGCAAGGCGGGACCTTGCTCGTTTTTGATGTCCACCGCCGGCTTTTTGGCTTCCACATAAAATTTGGTAGAGCCCCAATAGTTAAAGGAATAGTCGGGAGCCTTGCTCTGACCGTCAATGGTTAAAATGTCTTCAATAACCACTTCCTTATACTTATTGGGAACCTTCTCCTCGTTTCTTATATCCCAACCTAAAGCCTCAAAAAACAGGTCTATATACTCCTGACGAACTCTCTGTTCCTTATACTCGGCGTTTTTGTAATCATCATAATTGCGTTTAAAGCTTTCAACCAAAGCGAGAATTTTGGCCTTGGCTTCTTCTTTTGTAGGTCTTATAAATGGCATAGTCTTATCCTTTTTGTAATATCCATTAATATTATACCATATTTTATTAAAAATCTACCAATTTTTTAACCACATTTTTAAAACTTAGGCAAATTATCGGATTTTACGCACAATATATAGGGGGGATAGATTTTGCTTCGCAAAATATGGATGTTTTTTATAGATTTGCTACGCAAATCATTTTTCTTCTTATAATCGCAAAATCCTTGTTTTCCCATTCCCAAAAAAGTTTCGCTTATCGCTCAACTTTTTAGGGGGCCCTAGGGATTTGCGAATTCCCCTACCCCCACTCCA
>JAFSVJ010000095.1 GCA_017445025.1 Abditibacteriota bacterium
CCCTTTTTTCCTATGTTTCTATTTCCATTCCCTAAAAGTTTCGCTATTCGCTCAACTTTTTGGGAGCCCTTGGAATTGGTCAAATTCAAAATCTTGAGATGGACCTATAAACACCTTTTTGGGTAGTATATTTTTATTTGCTGTCTGCGAATGCAAAAAAAACATACCACCCAAAAAGCTGTTATGTAATAGATTTATCTAAACTTTAATTTCGTATTTGCCCAAAAAGAACCATAACAAAAAAAGGGGCTGGCTCTTAATTTTAAAGCTTGCTATGATTGATTGACTTCACCCTCTTTGAACTCAAATTTGCTAAGGCAAATTTGGTTTTCAAGGAGGGGGGACCATTTGTGAAGCAAATGGTGGGTGGTATTTCAAATTTGCCAATGCAAATTTGAAACTATTTTTAAATTATGAATTTTATTTATTTTTGAGAGAATGAAAATGAAAGTCTTATTATTCTTTATTGTTGCATTTTTATCAATAGGAGTTTATGCAACAGATTTTAATGTTAAAGATTTTGGTGCTGTAGGGGACGGTAAAACCGATTGCACAGAAGCTTTTCAAAAAGCTCTTGACGCTGCGGCTCCTTCATTTGGCACAGTTTTTGCCGATGGCGGAAATTACCTTTTTAAAGGCCATTTAAATGTTCCTAACGGGGTCACTCTAAAAGGGACTTTTGACGGTGCATTATCTCACAACGGTATCAGAGATAAGGGCTTTCCTCTTCCCACAGAGGGTGGAACTTGTTTCTTGGTGACAGAGAACGAAGGAGTTGAGGAGGGGCCTGCCTTTATTACCCTCAATACAAGCTCAACCCTTAAAGGTGTTGTTATCTATTATCCCAATCAAAAACCTGATAAAATTCCTGTGCCATACCCTTGGTCAATAGCTATGAGAGGGAAAAACCCCAATGTCTTTCAAGTGGAATTGTTAAATTCATATAACGGAATTGATGCAACCCAAAATGAAAGGCATATAGTTCGTGACGTCACCGGGCAACCTCTTCGAAGAGGTATTTTTGCTGATGCCATATATGATATAGGTCGATGGGAAAATATACATTTTAACCCTTGGTTCTCTATGACCGATCCTTTGTGGAATTGGCAATTGGAAAACGGAGAAGCTTTCATTATAGGCAGAAGTGACTGGCATTATTTAACCAACTGTTTTTGTTACGGTTATAAAGTGGGATACAAATTTATTATGTCAAAAACAGGTGCTTGTAATGCTCAACTTTTGGGAATAGGTGCTGACGGTTGTAATAAAAGCGTTTTGGTTGAAGCCTGCAATTCCATAGGATTAATGTTTGTAAACGCTGAGCTGGTGGCAATGTTTGGAAAAGATCCCGTTATGTTGGAGATTGGTGAAAACTGTAAAGACGGAGTTATTATGTTCCAAAACAGTGCTTTTTGGGGACCCTGTAAAACCAATGTTATTCAAAAAGCAGGTTCTTTAACTCTTCAAGGATGTAATTTTGCGGAATGGGACTTTAAAGGCGAAGGAAACAGTTCTATAAATGTTTTGGGGGGAGATACAATTATAGACGCTTGCCGTTTCCAACAGAAAAAGAATGTTCTTAATATAGAAAAAGCTCGGGGAGTTATTTTCACCGGCAATATGGTAGCAAAGGAAGATAGTATTAAAGGAGCGGAAAATACTATATTTAAAGAGAGCAATAATATATTTAGTTATAAATAAAATAAGGAGCCGAAAGGCTCCTTTAAATTTAATGATTTGATTTTCTTCTGTTGCAATCTTTACACAGCATTTGACAGTTTTCTTTTTCTGTTCTGCCACCTTGTGACCAAGGTGTTATATGGTCTGCTTCCATTTCCGATATATCAAAAGATTTCCCGCATTTTTTACATTTTCCGCCTTGGGCGGTGTATACAGACCTTTTTATATTATCTACAAAAGCTCTGATATTCAAAAGTTTTTCCTCTCCGGAGAGCATATATTCAAAAATACCTTTTTTGTTTTGAACATCACTGTCAAGCATTAATTCCTTTATCTTTAAATCAATGTCCGTATAGTTGTAAGTATTGTTATGATATTTGTTATAGAGTATCCCCCAATTTATTCCTTTCATTTCTTTGTAATAGGTTTTAAAAACTGTTTTCACCCAATTAAAAACACTTTCAAAATAAAGTCTCAAGTCATCTATATTGTTATCACTTTGGTGAATACCCATATAGTCATCAATATTGCAACTGTCTCTGTCGCTTATCCATTTAAGGGCAGTTTCCAAATATTCCTGTCTTATGGCAGAGCCGGATAAATAGTTTCTAAATTGAATGTATGCGGGACAATTGGTTTTGGAAAAATATTTTTTTGCCTCTGCAAGCCAAGGGCCTGTGAAAACAGCGTTTCGACGCTCCTGTTCCGTCAGCTTTTCACCTGCAATGTTGATAACATTAAACCATTCTATTTTTTCACTGTCGGAGCCTTCACAGATATATATATCAAATTTGTAGTCAAGGATTTGCTTTTTTTCTTCCGGAGTGAGATTGTTGAAAGTCCTGTTGTAGTCGTTGCCGAAGATTTTCATGGAAAATTTATTGTCTACATATTGACATACGGAAAGGGTTCTCTGTTGACCGTCCAAAAGCTCGTATTTACCGTCTTTAACGGTCCAGTAGATAATGTTTAAGGGGAAGCCTTTGCTTACGGTGGTCAGGACTTCGTTCCGTTCCTTTTCAGCATATATAAATTCTCTTTGAAATTCCGGGCGTATGTTCAAAAGCCCACCATATCCCACAACTCCATAGTCTCCGCTGTCTTTATAATCTTTATATATGTTTTCCACAGATATCTCTTTTTTTTCAATTTTCATATTTATTTCCTTTTTAAAAATATTCTTCCGTATAAAATTTTATTATTAACCTTTACTCTTGCATTACCGCCAAAATGGTGAATTAAAGGGAAAAACATATCTATTGGCTCAATTTCCGCCTTATTGTTATTCGTGCGTAAGTAGGTTTCCCATTTATCTTGCCTTCTGCGTTTTTTATCATCCCCGCAATCGCCGTCGTATAAGGATACGAAAGTATGGTTGAACTCTCTCTCTCTCGAGTGAATACTAAGTCTTTCCCGTCTTCACCCTTGCGAAAAGCCACTATCTCAAATTGATCCGGGTTGTATTTATCTAAAAATGTTATTGGAACACCCATAACACCAAAATAGTCTTTGGGAATCTCCACAACTTTGTCCACATTTATGGCATCATAATTGTCATATTTTGGGTATTTCTCCGGGGAATATTCCTCATATAAATATAAATCTTCATGTCTTTTGGCAATATCTAAATTGGTAAACCAACATATATTACCTAAGTTTCTCCATAATACTCCATTTTTATCAATTATATAACCATTTGATCTTAATTTATTTTTATCATTTAAATCATAAAAATCCGGTATTTCATAATATGACGGAACTGCAAATAATGTATGTCCACTATGATACCCCAACCACATTCTATCATTCCTAATTAGTGGAAATATTTCTTTGTATGTTATAGCATTTTGATTACCTAAAATGATAAATTTTTTCTCATATTTCATCAGTTGTGCCACATACTCACGGAAGAGAGAAAAGGGAGGGTTGGTCACCACTATATCACTCTGTTTTAAAAGCTCCACACACTCAAGGCTTCTGAAATCTCCGTCACCCTTAAGCTCCGACATACCCTCTTTGTTTTTGAGCAACAATTCCACATCTTTCAGGTCTATGGCACCGTCCCCGTTTTCGTCTTCCACCCGGTCAATCTCTATCTTATAAGCCTTTTGATTTGACACAGGGATGTCTTGGTGAAACAGGTCAAACTCTGCCCCCGTTATGGGAGAGCCCACATAACAAGTGCAAATCAGTTTTTTAAGCCCAAAGAGATTGAAATTCATGGCAAAGTATTTAAAGAAATTGCTCTCAAAGGGGTCGTCACAATTACAGTATATTACCTTATCTCTGAAATGGTCCGTATAATGTGAAAGTTCGTTTTCAATATCGGAAAGCTGTGTGTAAAATTCATCATTTTTTTGACTTTTTGCACTGTGTAAATTTTTATTTCTCGCCATATCTGTTTTTCCTTTTATATATCCATTTATATTATACCATATTTTATAAAAAATCTACCAATTTTAAAAAACACATTTTTAAAACTTTGGGAAATTATCGGATTTTACGCACAATATATAGGGGGGATAGATTTTGCTTCGCAAAATATGGATGTTTTTTTATAGATTTGCTACGCAAATCATTTTTCTTCTTATAATCGCAAAATCCTTGTTTTCCCATTCCCAAAAAAGTTTCGCTTATCGCTCAACTTTTTAGGGGGCCCTAGGGATTTGCGAATTCCCCTACCCCCACTCCA
>JAFSVJ010000096.1 GCA_017445025.1 Abditibacteriota bacterium
AGAGTATACCCAACAAATGGGAGTTAATCTGGCAGGAGTTGAGGTTATACTGGATCTTTTGAAGAAAATGGATAAGATGCAGGAAGACCATAAGGCGGAAGTTGAAAGATTAAGAGGTATAATCACAAAGCAATCTGAGATAATAAGCAAAATAGCACGATAATTTCGTGCTATTTTTTTATTCAAATCACAAAGCATTTGTGATTTGTGATTTGATAAGCAAATATGTTATAATATAATTGTTATGTATAAGTATATTGATGTTAAAAACCAAATAAAAGCATATATTAAAACTCTTGAAGTTGATGCCAAATTGCCTTCATATTCTAAGATAGCAAAACTTTATAATATCAGTGATACAACAGTCAGAAAGGCATTAAATGAATTGTTAAAAGAACAACTGATTTATTGTGTCAGCAAGAAAGGTATCTATAAGGCAAAGCCCAAAAGAGTTTTTCATGACGTGTCTGTTGTAGTTGACTCTCTTTACGGTAAATTTCTTTCAAGTGACAGTCTTTTTCCTTGGATAATCGGTCATATTGAAAAAAGATTGAGAGAAAACGATATGGATATGTTGCTTTCTTGTTTTGGTGATGATTTTGAATTTGAACGTTCGGTTATAACAAAATTAATTGACAGAAAGCCCTATGGTGCTGTGGTCAGCCCTTCCGGGAACAGAGATAACTTTGATATTTATGAGAAAGCAGTAGAAACCATAGATAATTTTATATTTTTAGACAGAAATATAGATAGTATTAATGCTCATTATGTGGGAACGGATTCTTATTCTTTGGCATATAAAATGGCAAAGCCTCTTCAAAATGAAGATTATGATAAAATATTTATTTTTGTTGCCTATTACCAAAGAGCTTTAAACTCAGAATACGAAAGACTTGCCGGTTATAATGACGCTCTTAAAGGTGCGAAATGTCAGAGAGTTAAGAAATTTTATGATACAAGTTTAAACGCCAAAACCATGTTTGAAGATGTAATAAAGCCTTATTTTGAAGATGAGTTTAAAAAAGGTTATAAGAGAATAGTTTTTTTGTGTATAAATACAGAAGTAATTGAAATGTTGTATAATTATTTTAGAGATGATATTAAAAAACTTGATTTTTGTAAAGTTATTTTGTTTGACAAACCGCCTATTGAAATAGAAAAAAATACTTCTGTTGTATGGGGTTGGCAGAACGTGGAAACCATAAGTAAAAAAGTGTTGGAAATATTAAAAGAAAAACCGGAAAAGAAACAAAAAATATATATTCCCGGGGAAATAAGGTATGAGGATTAAGAACAGATTTTTCTGTTCTTTTTTTTTGAAAATATGTTTTAGTACTTGACAAAGCCTAAAAAAATGTGGTATAATATAATTGTAAACTACGTACACGTAGTTTTCAAAAATACACATTTAGGAGGATTTTCTGTTATGAAAATCGATTCAAAAGGTTTCACCCTAATAGAATTGTTGGTGGTTATCGCCATAATCGCCATTCTTGCCGCAATTCTATTCCCCGTATTTGCTCAGGCAAGAGAAAAAGCCAGACAGGGTTCCTGTTTGTCAAATCTAAAGCAGTTAGGGTTGGGTTATATACTCTATGCTGATGATTTTGACGACTACCCACCTTATGCCGGTGACGGAACATGGCCCGGTCCTTACGGTAATTTCAACGAAGGAATCTGTTGGCCTTATACTATCTTACCTTATTTGAAGATAGCTACCAACCCAGGTAATAACACATATTTTAAGTGTCCGTCTGCTCCAAAGGGTCAATGGTCTTACATTGCTTCGGGTTATATAACCGGTAATGAGGCCGGAACATGTTTAAGTCAATACACTATGGCTCAAATTCCTGAAACTTTTGGTCAAAGAGCTTGGCTTTTGGTTGATGGTGGATTTTGGTTTGGATTTGGTCCTTATTGGGCTCCTGATTGGGTGACTTTGTATGTAGCACCAAGACACAATGGAGGATTAAACATTGAGTATTGGGACGGTCATGCCGGATATACAAAATGGGATCCATTTGTTCAAATGAATGGTGATTTTCCTTGGCCCTCTTGGGGTGCTGTAAAGTGCAACTAAAGATTTAAGGGAGTTTTAATACTCCCTTTTTTCTTTTGACAATAATTATCTTATATGATATAATAATTATGATTTTAAATTTTAAAATATCTCTTTTGGGAGGAAATTATGAAAAAATAGGCCTTGTTGTTCCTGTCAGAGTGGGCAGTAAAAACAGAATGTATTCTCAAAATGACATAAAGAGATTAAAGAGGATTCAAGAGTATACCCAACAAATGGGAGTTAATCTGGCAGGAGTTGAGGTTATACTGGATCT
>JAFSVJ010000097.1 GCA_017445025.1 Abditibacteriota bacterium
CCTTTCATCCAAGGTTGAATTGCGGCAATCTCGGGGTCCCCAAAAAGTTGAGCGAATAGCGAAAACTTTTAGGGGTGAGAAATAAGCATCGCTTTTTTGTAAAAACGCCCAAGGGTTCCCGAAAAGTCGTAGCATAGCAAGACTTTTTGGGATTTGGGCAACTGCTTGTCGTTTTTAGCAAGAGCCGGAAAATCTATGATTTTTTGGTGACCGACGGCAAAAATCTTTACCAATTTGGGGTCCCCAAAAGTTGAATTTATGAAACTTTTAGGGGTGAAATTTAAGATTTTTGACTAGACCCCAAAAAGCCTTGCGAATAGCAAAACTACCCAAGGGCTCCCGAAAAGTCGTCAAGACTTTTTGGGAATGGGTTTTAGGGATTTGGAAGGAGGGGGGACCGGCGAACCCAAGGGTTCCCGAAAAATAGAGCTTGCGATATTTTTTGGGATTTGGAAAGCCGGTGGGTGGTCAGGAGTAAAATTTGTTATTTTGCGAATTTTACGATAGAAGCCTAATAATTTAAACCAATATCCTCTGGGGTAGGGAGGTGATATTTCACAAATTTTATTTATACTAAGGTGCCCTTTAACAAATATAGTTGCCCAAACCTTAGTGGTGCTTTATCCCCGGGGTTTTTTGTTTTTGCTTATATCATTTATAAATTTGCATTAAAAAAATAAACTGTGGTATAATATAAATGATTGTAATAAGGAGATTTTAATATGTCAGAAGCTCAAGCATTGACTAATATTAACGTGGCTTTGTGGATAATAGCTATTTTGGCTATTTTAGGCACTGTTGCTTTAGTAGTCACCTTATGTTTTTTGATAAAACTTATGAATAGAGTAATGGTTTTGGTTGATGAAGTTAAGGCTCAGACCAAAGTTATTTCTCAAAAGGTTGATCCTTTGGTGGATACGGCTATAGAAACTTTTAACGAACTTAAGGCCACTTCCATTCGGTTAAACAATGCGGCCAATAAGTTTGTGGATGCCACAAAATCCGTAGGTAATTTTTTAAGTTTTTTTAATATATTTAAAGGCTTGACTCCTTCGGAAAATAACAAAGGCTTAATATCCGGAATTCTCTCCGGAGTGAGTATATTTTCAGGTCTTATTAAAGCCAATAAGGCCAAGAAAGAAAAGAAAAAACAAGAATTGGTTGAGGCAGAGGCTTCAAAAGGAGAAAACAATGAGTAACGAAAAATTCGGAATAGGTTTTGTAATAGGTGTAGGTATAGGTGCAATAGTAGGTGCTGCTATAGGTCTTTTAACTGCTCCTAAGAGTGGTGCAGAAACAAGAGAAGACATAGAACAATACTACGGTGTTGCCAAGGATAAGGCTACAGCTTATGCCGCCATAGCTCAAGAAAAAGGTGAAGTTGTGGTAGAAAAAGGTAAAGAATACTTTGCAAAAGCCCAAGAGAAGGGTGCCGAAGTTATTGAAAAAGGTAAAGAAGCTATTGCCAAATACAAAGCTAAAGATGCTGAAGCTGCAGAAGAAGAATTAACCGTAGTAGAAGAAGGCTAATCAAATTTGCAAGTTTGCAAATTTGAAAATCAAAAATCAAAAATCAAAATCGTGGTGCTGACGCACCACGAAAATTGTGCATTGTGCCTTGTGCATTGTGCATTTTTTATAGGAGTTGTTAAATGTTAGAAGGAAGAAAAAGTGGTGTTTTGTGTCATATCACATCTCTGCCTAATGAATATTGTGTTGGTGACTTTGGTCCCCATGCTTATAATTTTGTGGATTTTTTGGCACATTCAGGTCAATCTTATTGGCAGGTTTTGCCACTGACTCAGCCCGGTTCTTCTTTTTCTCCTTATCAGTCTGTATCCATATATGGTTTAAATCCTATGATGCTATCTCCCGATGGTTTATACAAGCAGGGATTAATAAGCAGAGATTTCTTGGAGAAAATCAGCTCCTGTGAAGATTATCATAAAATTAATTTTAACTTAGCTCATAAAACCAAAACAGAGCTTATTCACCATGCAGTTCAGCATTTTGTCAATATGAATTTAGACAAAAGCGATGACTATCTTTCTTTCGTTCAAGATAACGACTGGTGGTTAAAAGAATATTCCAGATTTATGGCTATCAGAGACAGTTATAAGGGTTTGCCTTGGAACAAATGGGATAAGGATGTTGCCGACAGAAAGCCGGAAGCTCTAAAAGCTGCTGATAAAGATTTGGCTTATGAAATTAAGGAATATAATATAGCTCAGTATTGGCTTTATTATCAATGGCATGCCCTCAAAAGACACGCAAACGAAAGCGGAGTGAAAATAATAGGGGATATTCCTATGTATCCCGACTTTGATTCTGTTATTGTTTGGCGTAGGAAAGAAATGTTTATGCTGGATAGGGATAATAATCCTGTTTTTGTTGCCGGTGTGCCACCTGACTATTTTTGCCCTGACGGTCAATATTGGGGTAATCCTTTTTATAATTGGGATTATATTAAAGAAACAGATTACCAATATTGGAGAGACAGAATAACAAGAGCTCTTCGAAAGTTTGATATTGTCAGATTGGATCATTTCAGAGCTTTTTCACAGGCTTGGAGAGTAAAAGTTAATCCTGAACGAAGCGCTAAGAACGGAGAATGGATAGACGTTCCCGGTTATGAAATCTTTATGAAGATAAGGGACGAGCATCCGGATATGCCTATTATTGCGGAAGATTTGGGAGATATAGACGACGAAGTTCGCAAGTTAAGGGACGCTTTTTGCTTGCCTGGTATGAGCATAATGCAATTTGCTTTTGATAGTCCGGATTCTCTCTATTTACCTCATAATCAAGTGAAAAACAGAGTTTTATACACGGGAACTCATGATAATAACACAACCATAGGTTGGTGGAAAACTTTAAGTGAGGAGAAAAAGAGTTATATTCGCAGATATTTGGATATAGACGGTATGGATATATCTTGGCAAATGATTAAGTCTGCCGCAAGATGTGTTTGCGATACAGTTATTTATCCCATTCAAGATATAGTTAATTTGGATGAAAAATATCGTATGAATGTTCCCGGCGTGGTAAATGATAATAACTGGGCTTTCAGATTCACTTGGGATATGGTAAGTGATTATTATTATGAAAAATTAAAAGAGATTACAGGTCTTTATTATAGAATTTAATATTAAATGAGCCCCTCTACTTAGGTATAAGGGAGGGGACTTACTTTTGTTTATCGTTAAATATTTATATAGGAGTTTTAACATGCCTCTTTTGTTTGATATGCCTTTAGAGGAATGTAAGAAATATAAAGGCATAAATCCTTGTCCTAAGGATTTTGATGAGTATTGGGATTCTTCCTTAGCTGAAATGAGAGCTATTGACACAGAGATAGAATTTGTACCCGCAAAATGGAATTTTCAAAATGTGGAAGCTTATGACATTTGGTATACAGGAGTCAACGGTGCAAGAATACACGGAAGATGTGTAAAGCCTATTAATCTCACTAAGCCTGCCAAGACAATTTTAATGCTTCACGGTTATAGCGGACAGGGAGACGATTTCCCCGCACTTTTATCTTGGGCAGCTCAGGGACATGTGGCTTTTTCGGTAGATGCCAGAGGACAGGCAGGTTATTCCGAAGATGTTGGAGGAGTTAAGGGTAATACTCTCTCCGGTCATATCATAAGAGGACTTGACGACGAGGACCCAAAGAAGCTTTTGTTCAGAGCTATCTTTTTGGATTGTGCCCAACTTGCCTATCTTGTAATGAAATTGGACTTTGTGGACGAGAAAGATGTTTGCTGTATGGGTGGAAGCCAAGGTGGCGGACTTTCAACAGCATGTGCATCTCTTGAGCCGAGAATTAAAAAAGCATCAATTACTTATCCTTTTTTAAGCGATTATAAGAGAATTTGGATGATAGATTTATATAAAGATGCTTATAGTGAGTTGAGTTGGTATTTCAGAAACAGAGATCCTCACCATGAAAGAGAAGAAGAGATTTGGACAAAATTGGGATATATAGATGTTCACCACTTGGCAAGAAGGATAAAGGCTGAGGTTTTGATGAATACAGGCCTTAATGATACAGTATGTCCTCCTTCAACTCAGTTTGCTGTTTATAATAATATTTCATCAAAGAAACGACATAAGTTTTGGTTTGACTATGGTCACGAAGGCCTTCCAAACGAGTGGAATATAATTAGCGATTTCTTTAATGAAGAATAGATAAAAGAGGTTTAAAAAATGAAGAAACTACTGTTTACTGCTCTTGTTTTGGTTTTGGCAGTAAGTCTGTTTGCCGAGAAAAAGAATGTTATTTTGATGATTGGTGACGGTATGGGAATAAACTCTGTAAATATGTGTGAAGAGTATTTGGGTGTTGATTTTCCTTTTACCAATTGGAAAGACAGACTTTTCTGCACCACATACAGTGCTTCATGCCCTGAAGGTTATGACCCCGCAAAGGCTTGGATTGACCCTGAAAAAGCTATTCCCAACTTAGCATGGCTTGCCGCTTGCACAGATTCAGCCGCTTCCGCCACAGCTTTTAACTCAGGTTTGAAAACCACCAACGGAAGAATAAATTTCTCTCCGGATAAGAGACAAATGTATGTTCCTTTAGGACAGTTGGCAAAGAGTTTGGGATATGCCGTAGGTTCCGTTACCACTGTGACTTGGTGTGACGCCACTCCTTCAGCTCCTTTCGGACACTCAGCCCACAGAGGTGACGCTGTTGTTCAAAAGGATATGTTGGAACACTCTATTGACGTTTTGGGTGGAACAGGTAGCCCTTACTATGACGGTTTTGGTGTAAAGAGAGAGAGTATAGGCAAACAACCTTCCTACGGTCATTTTGGCAATGCCACCATGTTTAAGAAATTGGAGGCCGGAGAGTATGGTTATAAGCTTATTGCCACCAATGAGGGAATAAAAGCCCTTGCCAAAGAGAAAAACCCTCAGGGACCTTATTATTTGTGCGTCCCCGCAACAGGTGACTTGGGATATATGAAAGTTCCCGTTCTGTCAGAAAACCAATACCCGGGCGTAGATAAGGATATAGTGACCCTTAAGGATATTTCTTTGGCAGCATTAAATGTTGTAAACCAAAATCCCAAGGGATTTTATTTGATGATAGAAGGTGGTGCTATTGACCACGGTAACCACGGAAACAACTGGGAACACTCAGTTTGCCAAATGGCTTCCTTTGCAGAAGCTATTGAAGGTGTTTGCAAATGGGTTGAAGAAAACTCCAACTGGGATGAAACCCTTCTTTTAGTCACAGCCGATCACCAAACCGGTGGACTTATTAATGCAGACGGAACTTATTGGGTAACCGGTAACGGTAAAGGCAAAATACCTAACTTTAAATATACCACAGGCGGACACACAAACCTTCCCGTTCCTGTATTTGTAAAGGGTAATGACGCTTGCAAGATTTGGGAAAAGGTTAAAGGCGTGGACCCTGTTTTGGGTAAATATATTGATAATACAGATATTCCCGTTTTCTTAGGTGCACATATAGGTGCGGAAATGCCCGCTTCTACTTCTGTTGCTCCTTTGATTGAAACTCCCGTTCCGGAAGCAAAAGGAATTACTTTAATAGATTTGGTTAAAGGTGACGAAACACCAATTGATCAAGTTTGGTTATTTGTTTTTGACCCTGACAGAAAAGGTGTGGGGGAGAAGTGGTTTGAAAACTACAGTGTATTTGCCGAGGCAAAGCCTATTTCCACCGCAAAGACTTGGGGAGACAATAATATAAAGGAAAACGATGCCGAAGGTTGGTATTATAAGAAAGTTATAATTCCAAAGGGTTTGGCAGGCAAAAAATACTGTTATCTTTATGTAGGTGCCGCTGACGAAGAAGCATGGATTTACGTAAACGGTAAATTGGCTTTGGATCACTCCTGTGACGGAACCGGCAGAACAGCCAATGAAATTTGGGAAGAGCCTTTTTATGTTGATTTAAAGAAATATGGTGCCGGTAATGAATTTGATGTTGTTATAAGAGTAAACAATGAAATCGGCGGCGCAGGTTTATACAAAGGCATTAAACTCTTCCCTTCAGACAAAGAATTATAAATAAAGTATAACAAAAGCAGTCACACCGGCTGCTTTTGTTTTAACTTATATTAAAAAATTGCATAAATTTTATAATTGTGATATAATGTAATTGTAATAACTATTATTTTTTGGAGTTTTAGTGTAAATGAATTATTTCTTGACTGAATACCAGCAAGACTTGATAGACTTATGTAAAGAGTTTGCGGAAAAAGAAATTAAACCTTATTCTCTCGAATATGATGAGAAAAACGAATTTGCTTGGCCTATCGTAAAGAAAATGGCACAAGCTGATATTTTCAGAATTCTCATTCCCGAAGAGTATGAAGGTATGGCAGGGGATACCCCTATTATGAATATGGTAGTTGCCACAGAAGAGCTTTCAAAGGTGGATGGTGCCATTTCTTTGGCTTTTGCTGCCACAGGTTTGGGAACTTTTCCCATTCTTATCTCTGCAAATGAAGAGCAAAAAGCTAAATATCTTCCCATGATTGCTTCCGGTGAACACCTGGCAGCTTTCGGTCTTACGGAAGCTAACGCAGGTAGTGACGTTGCGGGTATGCAGACAAAAGCTGTAGAGGACGGAGATTACTTTATCCTCAACGGAACGAAACAGTGGATTACCAATGCCGGAGAGGCTGACATTTACTCTGTTTTTGCCGTAACGGATCCTGACAGAGGACCTCGTGGTATCAGTGCTTTCATTATTGAAAAGGGAACCCCGGGCTTTTCTTTCGGAAAGAAAGAGAACAAATTAGGTATTCGAGCTTCTGCTACAAGGGAGCTTATTTTCCAAGATTGTAAAGTTCACAAAAGTCAAATGTTAGGTCGCCGAGGCACAGGTTTCTTCACTGCTATGAAGACTTTCGACCAATCTCGTCCCGGTGTAGCCGCTCAGGCTCTTGGTATTGCTGCCGGTGCTCTTGATATAGCAATCAATTATTCTCGTGAGAGAGTTCAGTTTGGAAAGCCCATTTGTGCCAACCAAGGACTTCGTTTTATGTTGGCTGACATGGCTATGAAGGTGGAAGCTGCCAGAAGTTTGGTATATTCTACTGCTCGTTTCATTGACGGTGCCAAGGGTGAAAAGACTACCACATACTCAGGTATGGCTAAGTGTTTTGCCTCTGACGTTGCCATGAGTGTCACCACAGACGCTGTTCAGGTCCTTGGTGGTTATGGATACATGAAAGAATATCCTGTAGAAAAGATGATGAGAGATGCCAAAATCACTCAGATTTACGAAGGCACCAACCAAATCCAAAGAGAAGAGATTTCTATGGGACTTATTAAAGAAGCCGCAAAGAAGGCTAAAAAATAAGAGTATATATTAAGAGTGTCTCTCAAAGAGACTCTCTTTTGTGTTTTAAGTATATTTAACTATAAGTGATTTTAGAAAGAATACTATTATAATTTTATATGGAGTTATTAATGGGTTTTTTGGAATTATTTACAAAGCAGGTTGGTAACGTTACCGTCCTTGACTGGATTATCCTTCTTGGCTGTATTATAGCCTTGAGACTTTTCTCATATTCCACTAAAAAGTATATGAGATCTGTTGCCGATTTCCTGTCAGCAAACAGACTTGCAGGTCGTTATCTTTTGACTATTTCTTCCGCTATGGGTGGTATTGGTGTTGTATCCATCGTTGGTGGTTTTGAAGCCATAGACCAAGCGGGTATTGCCCCGGGTTGGTGGGGTAACCTTATGGTTCCTATGTCAATCATCATTACCATTTCCGGTTGGGTTTACTACCGTTTTAGGGAAACTCGATGTTTAACTATGGCTCAATTCTTTGAAAAGAGATATAGTCGTAAGTTTAGGATTTTTGCCGGTATAGCTTGTTGGCTTTCAGGTATCATTAACTTTGGTATCTTCCCTGCTGTTGCAGCCAGATTTTTAATATTCTACACAGGTTTACCTGAAAGATTCCACTTAATCCCCGGTTGTGAATTTACTCTATCTACATTCCTTGTAGTTATGGCCATAGACTTGTTCCTTGCCCTTTCTTTCGTTAATATGGGTGGACAAATCTCCGTTATGATTACTGACTGTATTCAAGGTATGTTCTCAGCTGTTGCTTTCCTCATTATTTCCTTCTTCCTTTACTTTAAATTTGGATGGCATAATATTGAAACAGCTATGGCTATTCCTTATGAACCCGGTAAAAACAGAATCAATCCTTTTGATGCCTTTAAGGCGGAAAACTTTAATATTTGGTTCTATTTGATACAGATGTTTACGGGATTCTATGGTTATTATGCTTGGCAGGGATCACAAGGTTTCTACTCCTCCGCCAAAACTCCTCATGAAGCAAAAATGGGAGCTATCATAGGTGGTTGGAGAGCCGTTCCTCAAACTATGTGTATCGGTCTTATGTCTTATGCCACATTATGTATATTCAGACTTCCGGAATATGCTCACATAGCTGACGCCATTAATGCTCAAAGAGATACTGTGACCAATGTTATAGTTAAAGGTCAGATGCAACTTCCTCTTGCCATGGCTATGATATTGCCATTAGGACTTAAGGGACTCTTGTGCACCATTATGGTATTTATTTCTTTTACTTGTCACGATACTTATATGCATTCCTGGGGTGCGATTTTCATTCAAGATGTTTATATGCCTATGTTTAAAAAGAAATTCCGTCCTCACGAGCATATTAATGTTTTAAGAAAATCTATTGCTTTTGTTGCTTGTTTTGCTTATGTATTTTCAGCTCTATATCCTCAAAACCAGCCAATCTTAATGTTTTTTGCTGTAACCGGTGCTATATGGCTTGGTGGTGCGGGATCCGTAATTATCGGTGGACTTTATACCAGATGGGGACACACGGCAGGAGCTTACGGTGCCATGATTACAGGTGCTGTTTTAGGACTTATAGGTGTGTTTATTGCTCCTATTTGGAAGGGATTTTTGATATTGACTCAAAATACACTTCCTGCTTTATATGCCAAGTATGTGACTATTGAAGCCGGAGAGATGGTTGTGGAAGCCTTCCCGATTAACGGACAGTATATCAATATGATTACAATGACCTGTTCTATTTTAGTGTTTATTCTTCTGTCTGTATGTGTTAAGAGCAAGCCTTACAATCTTGATAAATTATTACACAGAGGAAAATATGCCATTAACGATGAACACTCTTCTATTATCCATAAAGATGCCAAAATCGGTTTTTGGCAAAAGATTGTTGGTATTACACCTGAGTTCTCAAAGGGTGACCGTGTATGGGCTTATATCTTTGTATTTTGGTCACTGCACAGTTTCGTTTTGTTTATAGTTTTCTCTGCCATAGAATTGATAAGGCGAGCCATGGGATTGCCCTTTATGAGCGATCATGTATGGTTTATAATCATGTTCTGGGGAATATATCTTAACTTGGCTATTTCAATTCCTGTTACCGTATGGTTTACTGTTGGTGGTATTCACGATATCAGACACTTATACAGAGACCTGTCTATTGCAAGAAGAAACGACAGAGATGACGGTTCTGTAGAAGAAGATGAAGACGAGATCGCAGAAACTGTGGAAGTTCTTGAAAAAGCCGAAAAAGCGTAATTGTATAAGGAGCCCTTGGGCTCCTTTTGTATAGGTAAATAGGGCGAGAGGTTTATTAGTTATGCGAAAAACCAATATTTTTATAATTATATTTTTGCTGATGTTCTCAACGGTTGCCTTTGCCGGGTTTAGTGTCAGTGAAGAGCGAAAGATGGGGGCTCAAGCCAATGAGGAAGTGAAGAAAATTTTCACCCCAACCACAGACCCCGAGAAGCAAAAGCAACTGGAAGAAATAGGTGCAAAAATCGTTAAACAGTGTGACAGACATGATTTTGAATATGAATTTCATGTAGGTTCTTTCAAAGGCAAAAACGCCGATGGATATAATTTAAACGCATTTGCCATGCCCGGGGGCTATGTTTACTTTGGTGAAAAGCTTTGGAACATAATGAGTGAAAGCGAGAGAGAGGGTATTATAGCTCACGAAATAACTCATGTGGACAGAAAGCATTCTCTGAAACAAATGGAAAAGAACCAGCTGACAGGTTTGGGTTTGGCTATACTTTTAGGTGTCACCAAGGCGGGAAGTTTGGCACGACTGGGAGCAAGTCTGTTTCAAGTTGTTATGTCGAACAATTATTCAATATCTGACGAAAAAGAAGCTGATATAAGGGGAACGGAAAAGCTTATTAAAGCAGGTATGAATCCTTGCGGTGTTCTTAATTCCATGAAAAAAATTGAAAGAATGGAAAACGGGTCCCTTAACGGTATTCCGGATTTCTTGCTGGATCACCCCAAAACCACTCAAAGAATAAAGTATCTCAGAGAGTATCTAAAAGATCACAACATAGAAATTGTGGAAATCACCGAAAATTACAAATATCCTCAAGATATGATAGGAAATATGAAGGATGTAGAATACAAGGACAAAAAGTATAAAAAACTGAGTTTCAGACATAACGGTGAGCATTCCGATGATATTAAGGTTGGCACGACAGTATATATTGATACATTTTTGTGGGATAATGCATATTCATATAAGATTCCCGTCACGATATGTTCCGCAGAAATAATAAACAAACAAGATGTGGGTATATATGAACTTCGAATAGTTGAAACTTATACAAAGGATAAGATAGAGGAAGAGTGTGTTGTAGCTCTGTCAAGGTCTGTTTTTAAAAAAGCTCCGGAGGCAGACAAGAAATAATAGGGAACTATTTTTGTGATTATTCGTTTATAGAAATGGATAGGGTTATTAAAAATAATAATAAAAAGGAGATTGCTATGAATATAGTAGTAAAGGACAAGAACATAGATCTGAGGAGTAATGTTAAAGAATATTTAGAAAAGAAACTTGCTAAAATCCAAAAGCATTTTTCAAATGTAAATGAAATTGTTGCCACATTTGCAAAGTATAAGAACACTTTTATTGTGGAAATAACCTTAACCGGTGACAATTTGCTTTTAAGAAGTGAAGATAAGAACAATAAAGGTTTTAAAGAAGCAATTGACGAAGCTGTTGATAAACTTGACGCCCAAATTAAAAAGTTTAAGGGTAAAAAGTTTGGAAAGAAAAAAGTGTATGGTAGTGCCATAAAGGAACAAGCTAAAGAAGATATTATTGCTGGTAATACGGAAATCGCTCCTGAGGTGGCAGACCCGGGTATAGTAAAGGTGAAAAAGTTCTCTATGAAGCCTATTACTTTAGATGAAGCCATTGAAGCTATGGAACTTGTCGGACACACCTTCTACTTCTTCCAAAACATTGATAACGGTTTATACTGTGTTGTTTACAAAAGAGATGACGGAGATTACGGTTTAATAGAACCTTCAAAATAAAGTGTCCCCCTTAGGGGACATACTTTTTATAAATGTTTTTTTATGAAAAAAGTATTAAGAATTATCCTTGACTATGCTCAAATCATTATTGCTTTTTTTGTATTGCAATATTTGAGAATCAGAGGCTTGGATACAAACAACATAAACGATTTAGGGCTTATATTGGCTCTTCCTACCACAATGGCTATAGTAGCCGGGTTTCTGAACAGGATTTCTGATGATTGGGCCGGTTTTACAGTGGTAGCTATAATGATTTATACCCTTATCATTATGCTAAAGATGAAATACTTTATGATAGGAATTCCTGCTTCTTTAGGTCTTATATGTTTGTTTTATTTTCCTTCCGGAATGAATATGGAGAGATTAAAAGCAAACAGAGAAAAAGCCAAGGATAAGGAAAAGGATAAATTATAACTCTTGACAAAATAACATTGTTTGTGGTATAATATATATGGTCACTTTTGTGATTGCTTGAATGGCGCAGAGGTAGCGCACCTCATTGGTAATGAGGAGGTCCCGAGTTCAAATCTCGGTTCAAGCACCATTTTTAAAAATTTTTTTTAAAAAATATAGTTTTTACCGTTAGTGGACTTGACAAACCATATCGGTTTGTGGTATAATATATATGCGACACGCCGAAATGGCTCAATTGGTAGAGCAGGGGTTTTGTAAACCTCAGGTTGCGGGTTCGAGTCCTGCTTTCGGCACCATTATGGAGGGTTGCCCGAGTTCGGTTAAAGGGGGCAGACTGTAAATCTGTTGGCAAAGCCTACGTTGGTTCGAATCCATCACCCTCCACCAATCACCGTTTTAGACGGTGATTTTTTTTATAATAAAGAGATTGAAATGAAATCCCCAAAAGAAACAGAGTTTATAGATAACATAAAAAACAAATATTGTCTTAATGAGTGGAAAGAGGATATTTTCGGCATAGGGGACGACTGTGCATATATTAAACGAAATAACATAGTAGTCACTTCTGATATTCTGACAGAAAATGTCCATTTTGATCTTTCTTTTATATCTCCTTATGTTTTAGGACAAAAGTCAGCCCTTGTGAATATCAGCGATGTGGTTTCTATGGGTGCCGAACCTAAATACGCATTTGTTTCTTTAGGCTATAATAACCATTCTTTTGACTTTTTGGATAAACTCTACCGAGGAATGTCTTATGAGTTTAAAAAAGCCGGAGCCCTAATCCTTGGAGGAGATACAGTCAGAAGCGAAAATCTTGTTATAAATATAACTTTGGTGGGGGAGAGCGATAGTCCTATATTCAGACAGGGAGCTAAGCCCGGAGATAGTATTATAGTTTCAAATTATTGTGGTCTTTCTCACGCAGGTTTTGATCTTTTGTCAAAATATAAATCAGATTATCCACGTGAGTATCAATCTCTTGCAGAGGCTCATTTATGTCCTAAGGTTTCAGTTGATTTGGGATTAAAATTAAAAGAAAGTTGTTTGATTAATTCCATGATGGATATAAGTGATGGAATAGCAAAGGACTTAAAAACTCTTTGCAGAGCAAGCGGAGTAGGGGCGTCTTTGGAACTTAATGATTTCTTAATATCTCCCGAACTTGAAAAGTTTTGCCGTAAGGAAAACAAAGATGTTTACACCTATATGTTGAGCAATTTTGAAGATTATTCTTTGCTAATGACTTGTAAGAGAGGAAGCGAAATGGAAGTTTTGGAGATTATTTCTTTCTGTGGTTTTCACCCTTCAATAATAGGCAAAATAACAGATGAGAAAACCATTAAAGTGACTTTAAGGGGTGAGGATTATCCGATGCCTTTAACATGGGAGCATTTTTAATTATGAGTGCAGAATACATTTCACATAGTATAGAAGAAACCGGTGCCCTTGCAAAGAAATTGGCGAGACGTCTGTCCCCCGGGGATGTAATATTATTTTACGGAGGTCTTGGTGCGGGAAAGACTACTTTTACCAAGAAATTGGCAGAGGGGTTAAATATAAAGGATCATGTTCACTCTCCTACTTTTACTCTCGTTCACGAATATAAAGGGGATATAAACCTGTATCATATTGACCTCTATCGCCTTGAGAGATATGAAGAGATAATGAATATAGGTTTTGAAGATTACGTTTATTCTGATGGTATTACTGTAGTGGAATGGTCAGAAAAATTAGGAGAACACTATTTAAAAGGTGTTATAAATATAAAGATTGAAACCATAGGTGAGAATGAGAGAAAATTCACTCTTTGGTCAGATATTAAGAGCTATAACGAAATGTTAGAGGATGTAGTAAAATGTATATCTTAGGAATAGACACATCATCAAATATGCTTATAGTGTCTTTAAGTGATGATAACAAAATAATTACTGAGTATCACAGTGATAAACAAATGGGCTTGTTGCAGAATTTGGCTCCTTCCGTTGATAATGTTTTGTATGAAAACAGTCTTGAGCCTAAGGATTTGGGTGCCGTTGCAGTATCTTTAGGTCCCGGTTCTTTTACAGGTCTCAGAATAGGTGTGGCATTTGCCAAAACTTTGACATACAGCCTAAGTATTCCGATTATAGGGGTTCCAACTCTTAAAGCTATGGCAAAAGGTGTCTGTGGGGCATTTGGAGACTATATTTGTCCGTTAATTTTTGCAAGGGTGGATGAGGTTTATTGTGCCGCCTTTACGGGAGATATGAAAGAGATGGTTATAGATTATTCTTTTATGACCATTGATGAGATTTTAAGTAATCCTATCTTTAAAGATAAGAAGGTTGTTTTTTTGGGAACCGGTGCTCAAAAGCATAAGGATTTGATTAAAGAAAAGCTTCCATTAAGTAACGTTTTGGATGAAAACTATAATTTTGCAAAGGGTTTTGCCATAAATGAGATAGCTTTTGAAGATTTTCAAAAGGGGACTGTGGCAGATGTGAAAACTCTCACTCCTATGTATATAAAGAAACCCACCCCGGTTATTCGTAAAGAGAAAGGCATTATATAATGCATAGTTCACAATTCACAATGCACAATCTTATGTTGTTATACTCTTAAAAAATGCTATTTTTCGTAAAATGTGATATAATAATAGTGTGATAAGTTTAAATTTGGAGGTTATTTGTTATGAAGATTTGTATTGCCAACGATCATGCAGGTTATGAATTAAAATGTCAAATATTTGATTATTTGAATAATCATGGATATGATATTACCGATTTGGGTTGTCACGGAAAAGAGTCCGTTGACTATACAGAATTTGCTTACAAAGCTGCCAAGGATGTAGCTGATAAGAGATACGATTTTGGAATTATCATTTGTGGAACAGGATTGGGAGTTTCAATGGTGGCCAACAAAGTTAAAGGTATCAGAGCTGCCGTTTGCACAAATGAATTTATGGCAAAGATGGCTCGTGAACACAATGATGCAAATGTGGTTTGTATGGGTGCTCGTGTAATCGGTCTCGGTGTTGCCAAAGGTATAGTTGACGCTTTCCTTGAAACAGGTTTTGATGGCGGAAGACACAAAGCCAGAGTTGACAATATTATGCGTGTGGAAGAAAATTAAATTTTTCAAATCACAAATCACAAAATCGTGGTGCTTTACACCCATAGGTTGGCAGGCTCTAAACTTTGTAGATGCTCTATATATTTTTCATTTTGCATTGAGAAAAAAGCCAATTATTGAGTGATTGTTGCACATTTATAAAGGAATTTAAAAATGAATGATATTAACAAATCTTTAAGAGAGACTGATCCAGAAGTATATTCCATTCTTGAGAAAGAATTAAACAGGCAGAACGAAAAAATTATGATGATTGCTTCCGAAAACTATACATCAAAAGCAATTATGGAAGCTCAAGGTTCTGTCATGACCAATAAATATGCGGAAGGTTATAGCGGTAAGAGATATTATGGCGGTTGTGAATATATTGATGAAGTGGAAACTCTTGCTATAAACAGAGCAAAGGAACTTTTTGGTGCCGAACATGCCAATGTTCAACCTCACTCTGGTTCAAGTGCCAATATGGCTGCATACTTTGCTGTGATGAATCCCGGTGATACATTTATGGCTATGAGCCTTGATCAAGGTGGACACCTCACTCACGGCCATACAGTCAACTTTTCAGGTATTTTATACAATGCTGTTCCCTATGGTGTTGACCCTGAAACAGAAATGATTGATCTTGACAAGGTTGAAGAAATAGCAATGGAATGCAAACCAAAGCTTATCTTAACCGGTGCAACTTGCTATCCCAGACTTTGGGATTTTGAAAGATTCAGAGCCATAGCCGATAAAGTCGGTGCTATTCTTATGTGTGATATGGCTCACATAGCAGGTTTGATTGCCGCAGGCGTTCACCCGAGTCCCGTTCCTTATTGTGATATCGTTACTGCCACAACTCACAAAACTTTGCGTGGTCCTCGTTCCGGTATGATATTATGTAAGGAAGAGTTGGCAAAGGCCATAGACAAAGCAGTATTTCCCGGTCTTCAAGGTGGTCCTTTAGAGCATGTTGTTGCAGCAAAAGCGATTTGTTTTAAAGAAGCTATGACAGAAGAATACAAAAATTATCAAAAGCAAGTTGTTAAAAATGCCAAAGCCTTGGCCAAAAAGCTTGAAGAGGGTGGAGTTCGATTGGTTTCCGGCGGAACAGATAACCACCTAATGCTTTGTGATGTCACACCTTATGGTATTACAGGAAAAGACGCCCAATTTGCACTTGACGATGTCAATGTGGTTGTAAATAAGAACACAATTCCTTATGATAAACAAAAGCCTTTCATTACAAGCGGTGTCAGAATAGGAACTCCTTGTTGCACCACACGTGGTATGAAAGAAGCGGAAATGGATATCATAGGGGATGTTATTGCCGATACTTTAAGAAATCACGAAAGTGTTGAGGTAAAGGCAAAGAATAAGGAAATTATAGCATCTCTTGCTAAGAAATTCCCTGTATATTTCTAAAAAAAAGTTTTTAAGAGACGACTGAAAAGCCGTCTCTTTTGTGAAATAATATGAATCTTATTTTAATTTCCCTGTTGTCTATAGCATTATCTTTTGGTATTTCTGTATTTATCACTCCTTATGTGATAAAACTTTCCAAAAAGCTTGGTATTGTGGCAAAGCCCGGTGGCAGAAGGATACACGATCACGATATGCCTCTTATGGGTGGTATAGGCATTTATTTGGGAATAGTAATTACAAATATAATATTGCTCCTGGGATTCTTTTTTGTAAAAAAATACAGTATCAACAGTGTTTTTTTGCAGCAATTTTGGGGAGTTATGATAGGTGCCACTTTTATTTCCGTTGTGGGCTTGTTGGATGATAAATTTGAGTTAAACGGGAAAATCCAGCTTGTTGCCATGCTTATAGCGGGGGTTATTTTGGCAATATCCAATGTTCGTATTACATATCTCTCTAATCCTTTTCCAAATGCAACAGGAAATATAGTGACTCCCATTTTATGGGGTATAATTATAACCGTTATATGGACCACTATGGTGACCAAAGCGGTGGACTGTATAGATGGTATGGACGGATTGTGTGCAGGTTTTGCGGTTATAACAGGTTTGACATTTACCATAATGGCAATAACCAAAACCCATGTAAACGAAGTCAATCCTTTTTTAATTCCTTTAACAGGTGCCTTGGTTGGTGCCTCTTTAGGCTTTTTGGTTTATAATTTCCCTCCCGCTAAAATATTTATGGGAACCATAGGAAGCCAGCTTATAGGTTTTACTCTTGCTTCCATAAGTATAATGGGAGCTTATAAAATAACCATTATAGGAATATTGGCACCTCTATTAATTTTGGGAATCCCTGTTTTTGACACAACCTATGTGGTTTTAAAGAGAATTTCCGAAAAGAGAAGTATAGGGGAAGCGGACAAGAGCCACATTCATCACAGATTGCAACAGGGTGGCAAATCTGTGAGAAATGTTATATTGACAATTTATATGTTGACCATAATTTTGTGTCTTATAGCATTATATATATTTTTTACAGCGGATTAAAATATGAAAGTATTAACTGTATGCGGGACCAGACCTGATACAATCAAAATGGCTCCCATAATAAACGAATTAAAAAAATACCCCCGGGAAGTTGAACTTATTGAAGTTGTAACGGGGCAACATAAAGAAATGCTTGACCAGGTGGTTAAGGCTTTTGCTTTGACCCCTATGTATAATTTAAATATAATGTCTTCAAAACAGACCCTCTCATCCATTACAGCCAAGATACTTACGGGTTTGGAAGAAATTATACAAAAGCATGAGCCCAATGTTATTATAGCACAAGGTGACACAAGCACTACCTTTGCGGCTTCTCTATCCGCTTTTTATCACAAAATTCCTTTTGCCCATATAGAAGCCGGACTGAGGACCAATAACAAATACGATCCCTTCCCGGAAGAAATGAATCGAAGAATTACCTCTCTTTTGGCTGATGTTCACTTTGCTCCTACAGAGATTAACAGAGATAACCTTTTGAAAGAAGGAGTGGATCCAAGTTCTATTTTTATTACGGGAAATACGGTTATTGATGCACTTTTATATATAGCCGGACAAGATTATAAATTTGAAGATGAAAAGTTAAATGATTTTATAAAGAACAAAAAGATTATTCTTTTAACCACTCACAGACGAGAGAATTGGGGCGAACCTATGAGAGATATTTGTAAAGCGGTTAAGAGAATAGTTAAGGATTTCCCGGAATATGGTGTGGTTTTCCCTGTTCATAAAAACCCTATTGTCAGAGAAGTGGTTTTTCCGGAATTTGAAGGTGTGGAGAATGTTTATCTGACAGAGCCCTTTGACTATGTGCCTTTTGTTCATATTCAAAAAGAAAGCCATTTGATTTTAACTGACAGTGGCGGTGTTCAAGAAGAAGCTCCTTCTTTGGGAGTTCCGGTTATAGTTTTGAGAAAGACCACGGAACGACCGGAAGGTGTGTCAGCCGGTAATTCAAAGCTGGTAGGCACGGATCCGGAATTGATATATAAAACAGTTAAGGAATTGACGGAAAACAAAGAAGCTTATGATAAAATGAGCCAAACTGCCAATCCCTATGGAGACGGAAAATCTGCCGAAGAAACCATAAAAGTCCTTTTTGAAAGATATGGTTAAGTTTTTTATATCACAATTAAAAGATGTGTGATTTGTATAGTTGTGCTTTATTTAGATAAGGGAAAAAAGTTGAAAAAAGTATTATTTATTATTTTTTTGTTTTCTTTGTGCATAAGTTTGTTTGCACAGGATACAAAAGATTTTGAAGCAAAAAAGATGAATACCTTCCAAGCAGCGGTTATCGGTGTGGTTGAGGGTATTACCGAATATTTGCCCGTCAGTTCCACCGCTCATATTATTTTGACTCAAAAGCTTCTTGGAATAGCACCTAAAAACGAAGCGGAAAAAAATGTGGCAGACGCCTATGCCGTTTGCATTCAACTTGGTGCCATTATAGCAGTCTTAGGCTTGTATTGGAAGCGTTTTGTAAAGATTTTAAAAGGTATTGTGGGTAAGGACAAGGAAGGTTTGGCGCTGCTTGTAAACTTGATTATTGCTTTCATTCCCGCTGTGATTTTAGGTCTTATTTTTGATGATATGATAAAGGCAAAACTCTTTAATATGTGGCCTATAGTTGTGGCTTGGATAGTTGGTGGAGTTGTTATTTTGCTTGTCCGAAAGGGGACAGATCCTAAGCTGAATAAGGGTAAAGATATTGAAGAAATGACCAAACTTGACGCCTTAAAAATAGGTGTAATTCAGTGTATTGCCATGTGGCCCGGGGTTTCAAGAAGCTTGACCACAATATTAGGTGGTATATGGACAGGTCTCTCTGTGGCAGCTGCGGTTGAATTTAGTTTTCTTTTAGGTGTTATAACCTTAGGAGCCGCCACACTTTACGACGGATATAAATATGCCGGTGATATTTTCACATACTATGGCGTTTTAAGTCCCATTGTAGGTCTTATTGTGGCATTTATATCAGCTGTTGTGGCAATAAAGTGGTTGGTTAGTTATTTGAATAATCACGGTCTTCAAATTTTCGGTTGGTATAGAATTGCTTTGGGAATAATAGTTGCAATATTGATTATATGCAATATCCCCGCCGACGCCTGGAAAGTAGTATTTTAAAGAGTTTTGATTATCCCCCCACGAAAAAATCAATAGTTTTTTTCGTTGCAGGGTGGGTGGGTACCCCAAGGGTTTTGAAAAGTATGAGTATGTGCTAATCCTATCTTTTCCAAATTCCGAAAAGTTGAGCAAAGTAAAAGGTTTTGTCTATAATTTGAGTCACCCCCCCCTAAATGTCTAGTCAAAAATCTTTAGTGATAAAGATTTTTGCCGTCGGTCACCGAAAAATCGTAGATTTTCCGGCTCTTGCTAAAAACGACAAGCAGTTGTCGTTTTTACAAAAAAGTTTTGCTTTTTTGCCGCAATTCAACCCCTAATGCAGTAGGGGGGACTGGTCTGTGTGCGAAACTTTTTGGAGCCTCTTTGCAACCCACCCGCCCGGGATTTAGGGGGGTGACACAAATTAAGACAAGCCTATAGTTTATAGCAAAATGATGGGGGCGTCAATTTGTGATTTGATATTATTTCCTATCCCTATCCTTTTAGTACACAGTATAAGAAAATAATTAATATGATGCAAACATTAATCCATATATATTTAAATATAAAATTATAAATTCTTTTCCACATTTTATCACCTCTATAAATAAATAAATTATATTATTAAACAATTTACACAATGAATACAATCCACCGGATTTTGTCTTTATCGCTTCACCTTTATCCGATAGAATAATCCATTTTTTATTGGTTGAGAGAATATTGTTTTCTCTGTCCACAACAACAAAATATGTGTTAGGTTCGGAAAAATTTTTATTATTGTCATATTTCATCAATGCAACACTTCTGTTTTCATAAAAGGGCTGAAGTATTTTTATGGTGTTCCAATCAAAAGTATTATCGGAATTTAAGAATATATACTCATCCTGGGTTTTTATCAAATCTTTATCTAAAACTTCTATGTAATTTTCATCCTTGTATATTTTGTTAAGGTTTAGGTCAAATATATTTTCGTCTATAATTATTAAATCATTAACTATTTCTATTCTATGGTGATTTATAGGTATTTTGATCTCTCCTTTTTTGTCACACAAGCCACGAGAAATTGAAGGGTTTTTTCTTTCAATTAAATAGTATTTATCGGAAAAATAATATATTTTATCAACTTTTAGTTTTTGTTTTAGCTTACTATAAAGGTTATTATCTTCAATTTCTTTAAAAATCGGTCTATAAGATATATCTGTGACAGCTTTAACCTTAACACCTTTGTTTCTCCTAAAATCTATAATGTTTTTGTATAAATATAAATAATAATAACTTATTTTCAAGTTATTTTTATATTCATATGTTGTGCTTTCCGGATACTTTTTGGCATATAGAAAGATTTCATTGTTATATTCTATATATTCATTTTTTTCCACATAACTGTAATTTGGTTTAAGGTTATATAAATAATATGCGGAATAAGAAATACAAATATCAACAAACAGGCTTATAATACCTAAAGCTGTTAAGAGTATTCCGATTATTATTTTATATGGAGTTTTTATTGTTTTTTTCTCTTTCATACACATACCTACTTAAATATATTAAAAATAAGGGTATTTGAAACAATTTTCTTATTGTTTGAAGTCTCTAAATGAATATGGTCATCTTCACCATAGTGTTCTTTTACATAATCCTTAGGGTCTTCATTTATTTCTTTAGGGACATAATTACCATTTTCTTTTTCAATTTTAACAAGTTTGATTAATTTATTGTAAATAGGATAATCATCCATTTTTAAATCATTTAACTTACAGAAATTAGCTTCTAAGTTGTTTTTGTAATCTCTGTATGTGTCATTTTTATATATACCAAAAACATTGTCCGGAAGAGAAGATATAGGTCCGTTATTAAAAGGAATAATGACATTGTTATGAGAATCAACCACTCCGTAAAATCTGTGATTAAAACAAATAAACAGGTCATCATTTTGTGAAAACCATACATTGTCGTATTGGACAGGCAATATAATTTTGTCGTTTAAGTCCTTAACCCCTTCTTTTTTGGCAATTGTGGGATAAAAAAGACAGGAAATAAAAATAAAGAAAACGGCTAAAGCAATATATAAAAGAAATAATAAGACAGTAAAAGTTTCTAGAAGCCAATTTAGTATTTTTTTAAGCACTTTCATAATCTCACCATAAATAAGTTTTTAAATTATAAGATTATTATCTAATTATATTATACCATATCAAAAAAAAAGAAACAAACTTTTAGCCAAGAAATAAAGTTATAATTTCAAGTTATTTTTTAGAAAACTAAGATTTTGAAACAAAAAATAGGGGATATAAGTCTTTATATTTGAAAAAAATTGTCAAATATGATAAAATATAAGTGGTAAAGAGAAAAAAGAGGCATATAATGAAAAATATAAAATTAGGATTTACGTTAATAGAAGTTTTGGTGGTAATTGCTGTAATAGCTCTTTTGGTGGGAATTTTGTTTCCCGTTTTTTCCTCTGTTAAAGCTAAGGGCAGACAAGCTTCTTGTATGACCAACCTAATGGAAATAGGTGTGTCTATTTCTATGTATTGTGCAGATTATGATCAAAGGATGATACCTTGTATTTCATTTGGTAACTTTGCAAAAGCCAACGATCCTCTTCCGGGAGATCAATTAATGAGTGGTTATTCTTTTGCCAATACCCCTGTTGCAGATGGCTACGCTTGGTCAACCATATTATTCCCTTATGTGAAAAATAAAAATACATATTATTGTCCCGGAAGTATTATAGAACCGGGTGATGGAATATCTACATATAATACAGGATATGCAATTAATTGTAATGTTACCGGAGGAGCACTTAACAATGTTAGCGGAAACGGTATTAGAGTTCGTCCTCCTTTAATGAGGCAATTAAAGAGACCTGCGGAGACATATCTTGTAGCTGATGGCTCAAGTTACGGTTTATTCGGAACCGTTATCAATAAGTATATGGTAAATAACAGTTGTTATATTCCCGCTTCATACGGAAGTAAAGCCGACGCTGAAGAAGCCGGAATTACAGGCGATTTTGCTGATGATGCCACAGAGAGACACCAGGGGGGAAAAATAGTGGTTCTTTTTGCGGATAATCATGCAGATTTGGTTCCCGGAGTAACAATTGCTCAGGATATAGAAAATAATACCACATTCATTACAGGTGGTTTATAATTTATTATTAGATTTTAATGTGGTGCATACGCACCACTTTTTAGTATTATGGAGAACTTTATGAAATTATACGATGAACTTATAAATTTAGGTCAGTATTATATGGCAGGTTATATTAAAAGTCCAAAAGCCGACAGAATAAACGCCATAGCCAATTCTTTAAAGTGTCATTTTGAAAATACTCCTATGCCAAAAACATCCCAAAAGGAGACCTATTATCCTAACGGTTCTGCTTCTCTGTTAATTACAGGAGAGCTATATTGGTATTTCTATTGTTTTTGTTTAATCCCTACATATAATGGATTAAATGACAGTGAACAATATGATAAAGTTTTTCATAAAATCTCAAAGGAAAACAGGCCCAAATTTGAGAAATTATATAAAGATATGTTTCCTTATTGGAACGGAACTGTTATAGATGACCAATATGCTGTTGGTGGTCAATCTTATGTTCACTCCATAGTTAATTATGAAAGAATATTAAAAGAAGGTTTAGATTCCTATTATGATAGAATAAAGAAAAACTATGAAAAGAACCCTTCTTTCTATAAAGCTATGGAAACCACATATAAAGGTATTAAGGCTTTTCATAAGAGAACTTTGGAGTTTTTAAAATCTCAAAAGAATCCGGATGAAAAATTAATCAAAGCTTTTCAAACCGTTCCCATGAAACCTGCCACAAACTTTTATGAAGCTATGGTCTGTGTGAACTTTATTTACTATTTAGATGGTGCAGATTCAATAGGACGATTCGATCAATACATGATGCCTTATTTGACAGATGATGTGACAGATAAAGAGGCTTTAAAACTCCTTATTCCATTCATGAAAAATATGGATGCTACAAGCGGTTGGCAACTAACCTTAGGCGGAAGCGATGGTAAAGGACATTCCCATTGTAACAGAATGACAGAGCTGGTTTTGATAGCCACAAGAGGTTTCAGACGCCCTAATTTGACTATAAGAGTTAATAAAAATGAAGATGATAAGATATGGAATCTTATTTTGGATGATTGGGCATCAGGAAACGGTAATCCGGCTATTTACAATGAAGAGTTATATTGTAAAAATGTGGGTAAATATTTTAAGATGCGATCAAAAGATTTGGATAAAATAGCTTATGGCGGTTGCACCGAAACCATGGTTAGCGGTCTAAGTAATGTAGGTTCTATTGAATGTGGTATTTTAGCTCTTGCATACTTAGAGAATGATTTTATATGGCACTTTAAAAACTGTAAAACTTATGAAGACTTTTATAAAATAGTTCTTAATACCATAAAGGTAAATATAAAAAGGGCTATAGATCAGTGTAATATAGACCAAGAATTAAAGGCAAAACATAATCCTTTGCCACTCCGATCTTTGCTTATTGATGACTGTATTGATACAGGTGTGGAATATCAAGCCGGTGGTGCAAGGTATAACGGTTCATGCTTTAATTTTGCGGGAATTACCAATGTAGTTAACTCTTTGTGGTCATTAAAGAATTTAGCATTTGGAAAGAAATATACCAATGAAGAAATTTATAATGCTGTTATGGATAATTTTGTGGGACACGAAGGTATTCTTAAGGATATAAATAAACTTGAAAAGTTTGGAAATGACTGCAAAGAATTGGATAAGATAGCAAATGAACTTATGACAGAACTCTCTGATTATGTTTTAAGTTTTAAATGTTGGCGTGGCACCGGTGCCTATATTCCCAGTCATATTATATTTACCACTTATGAAGGTTTAGGAAAGAGAGTAGGGGCAACTCCCGATGGACGATTGAATAAAGCCCCCATTTCAGATAGTTTGGGAGCATATCAGGGAACGGATAAAGAAGGACCTACAGCACTTTTGAATTCGGTTTTAAATATTCCTCTTGAAAAGTTCTGCGGAACACCTATTATTAATATGAGATTTTCCAAAAATGCTGTCACAAATCCAAAGGAAAGAGAAAACCTTAAGGCACTTATGAAAACCTATCTTGCAAGGGGTGGAATGCAATTACAGGCTACGGTTATAGACCAAAAAGCCATGAAAGAAGCCTTGAACCACCCGGAGAAATACAAATCTCTTATTGTGAGAATAGGGGGGTATTCCGAATATTTCAACAATCTTTCAGACGAATTAAAACGAGAAGTAATCAAAAGATATGAGTATAGCTTTTAATCAAAAAAAGAGCGACGGAAGTCGCTCTTTTTTTTGATTATCGTAATCTATAGCCAAAATACTTTCCATAATGGTAAAAGGCGTGGGGGATGGAATAATAAAAAAATCTCAAATCCCTCGAAAATCTCTAATTTTACGCTTGACGCATTTTCTCGCTCCTTAACTTAAGATTTTTTTGTAGACGCATAAATTCTTAAACTCCCATTTTCTTCATAAATGTGACTTTAATAAGTTAAAGCCCCATTTCTTTTGAAAAC
>JAFSVJ010000098.1 GCA_017445025.1 Abditibacteriota bacterium
GCGAACACCAATTTGCCAGCCCCACTGCCCTAAAGGGAGTGGGGCGGAGCGTGCTTTTGATCCCACCCCCCAGGCCCCCCTCCCTTGTGATCTTTTTTGCTTCGTTAAACTACGCAAAAAAACAAGGCGAGGGGTGTCCGGTGCTCCTACTTTACCATTTCTCTTGACTGAAGAAGCTGTCCACCATAGCCCGCCTTGAAATTTAGAGACCGCTCACCAAAGTGGTGCGTAGCACCACACATTCTGCTTTCTGCTTTTCAAATTTGCATACTTGCAAATTTGATTTCTGCTTTGTTAAATTTGCGTTGCAAATTTAACATATGGTATAATATTATTGTTATGAAAAAATACATTGAAATCAAAAATGAACTTAAAAATTTCATAGATAATGCTGAGCCTCACGATATGCTTCCAAGCCATCATCAAATAATGGAAAAGTATGGTGTTAGCGATATAACAGTCCGAAAAGCATTAACGGAACTTGACAAAGAAGGACTTATATATACACATCACGGAAAGGGTAGATTTGTTTCTCCAAAAACTAAATTTTATCCCGAAGTATATTGTATGTTTGACAGTTTGAATATGGATGATGTGGACGCTATTGACTATATTTATCCTATTCTTGTAGACAGTATAAATAGAGAATTAATCAATAACAATTTTGAGATGTTATTGTCATTATATAAAGATAATGCGGAATTAGACAGGCAAATCCTTCAAAGAATGCCTGATAAAAAACCCTACGGAGTTATTCTTTTATATTCAGGAATTAAGGAAAACATTAAGTATTATGAAAAGGCAATAGATGTTATTCCAAACAATGTTTTTTTAGATAGACGACCGGAAGATTTGAAAGTATCTTATGTTGGATCAGATAATTATAAGGGTGCATGTTTGATGCTTAAAGATATAAAAGACATAAATTTTGATACTGTCTTAATAATTTCCGATTTATACAGATCATTAAGCTCTGATATGGAAAGACTGAAAGGATATACAGACACCTTTTCTGATTCTGTTAATAAAGATAAAATGAAACTTTTTATTAATGATAAACAATCTATTGATGAATACTTGGATAACCTATCCGTCACTATAGCTGAATATTTAAATAAGTATGACAAAATTTGTATGTGTTTTACAAATTCTTATTCTTTTAGATATATTTATAGAAAAATAAAGGCAGAATTTAAAAAAGCTGATAATTTATTAGTATGTGTCTTTGATAAACCTATGGGAGATATACCAAAAAAACTTTCCCTAATATATGCCAATCAAGATTTTAGAGCCATAGCAAAAGAAGCCGTTCGCATAATTTCGGAGAACAACAGAATTTGCGAAGAAGTTTTATTGCTACCTGAAATAAAAAAAATTAATATTAAATAAAATTTTTTTAAAAAAAGTAGTTTTACCCCTTGACAAATATTTTTAAATGTGGTATAATATAATTGATAGGAAAATGAAAATTTTCCTTATTATTTGAATACAACTTTGTATACAAAGTTTGTATTATACTTTTGTGAGTTGAATAATCAAAAGTATGAAACTTAAAAAAATCTAAACATTAAAAGTAGGAGGAAAAAATCAATGTTAGATTTGAGAAAAGGTTTCACCTTAATTGAGTTGTTGGTTGTTATAGCAATCATTGCTATCTTAGCAGCCATACTATTCCCTGTGTTTGCACAGGCAAGAGAAAAAGCAAGACAGGCAAGTTGTTTGTCTAACCTAAAACAGATAGCGACAGCACACATCCTTTACAAGGACGACTACGACGAAACTTATGTAAGGGCTTGTGCCGGAAAAGCTACCTACAACGCTTACGGCTATGAGTCAACAACCGATGACGCATATCCATGCCACCACTTCACTTGGAACTGCCAATGGGGAGGAACATACGGATACCAACAAATTGTAAACAACGGCGGAAACAAAAACACTGCTTGTGCTATGTGTTGGCAAGACCTTTTATTCCCTTATGTTAAAAACTGGAAACTATTTGAATGTCCTTCCAGCAAAAATGTGACTGTTGGGAATAGACAGAGAGTAAACTGTTATGGCTATAACCAAACAGTAGGTGTTGTTGATAATGGTGGTAATCTTCACGGTATAACAGAAGCCGAATTAAAAAATCCTTCAAAGCTTATTTGTAATATAGACTTTACATATATTGACTCTTGTTGGATTAACCCCCTATATGGTATGTATGACCTCGTGAAGAACCATCCGGAAATTTCAATTAAACACAATGGTGGATGTAATGTCACATACTGTGACGGACACGCCAAATACTTAAAGAAAGACGAACCCGGCTTAATTGCTTACTATGCAGGTTCTTCTCCTTGGTATAACGAAGACTAAAAAGCACACAAATATAGGGTATCCTTTGTGATACCCTTATTTTGTATGTAATAGAATAAGATCTATACACCCCCATCATATACTTGGGTTGTTGGCAAGATTTTATAGGCTTCTATCATAAATTTGCAATTCTATGCAAATTTATTCCTGACCACCCACCACAATCCAAATCCCTAAAACCCATTCCCAAAAAGTTTTCGCAGATGCTTCAACTTTTCGGGAGCCCTTGGGTCGTTTCGCCATTGGCTCAACTTTTTGGGAACCCTTGGATATGGCTTACGCCTTGTGGTCCGGGCGGGTGGGTGACCCAAGGGTTCCCGAAAAGTGGAGTTTACGACACTTTTTGGGATGAGAAAGAGGGTGAAATATAAAAGGATTAAAATCATGAAAAAAACAATTCTTTTTTTATTTATATTATTTCTTTCATTTTCTATTTACGGAAAAGATATTCAAACTGTCACACTCTGTGATTTTGAAAACTTTGAACCTAAAGGAGTTTGGACAGGTGTAAAAGAAATTACGGGAACTACACAGATAGAAGATAAAATAGTTCATTCCGGGAAATATTCTTACAAATGTTCATGGAATTTTGACAAAGCAACAGATGGATTTCTAAACTTTGATTTTTATATAAAAACTCAGGGATTTATAAAAAATATATCTTTTTGGGTTTATGCAGAAGAGCCCATGGTAGGTAAACACATAGGGGTTTGGACAAGAGATGTTAACGGAGAATACTATTTTGGCGGAATTACAATAGAAAAAGTTGGCTGGAACCATCTCACCACTCCAATTTCGGTTTCACCACCTTGGCCTACAGGGGATCAAAACTCCATACAGAACCCTCCTATGGAATTTATGGTTTTAAATGTTGATGCTAAGGTTTGTCCACCTTCCGGAACCATATATATTGACGACATAGAAGCCACGGTAGACCTTGATATAACAGAAGATAAGCGATCAGAAGTAAATCAATCACTTATTGATTATTCAGATATGGAAGTCACAGAGGCATTAATACCCGCATACGATTTTGAAAGAGAAAGTTATATTGACTACTATACTTTAAATCGTGAAAATTTAGGGAAAGGGGAAATTGTGACAAATAATGTTCACTCAGGGAAAAAGGCAGGAAAATTATCCTTTATGTTTATTCCCGACACTCCCGGAATTTATATAGGGTATTCTATGGGCGTTCAAGCATACGGTATAATAAAAGGTGTAGAGTTATGGGTATATGGAGATAAAGCCTCCTTAGGTGCTTCTATGAGTATTTTAACTACAGACGCCTCGGATGAAATATATCGCGGAAATATAAAGATTGACAAAGAGGGTTGGAATAAATATTTTGTTCCCATTGATGAAAAACCTGCTTGGCCTTCCGGGGACAAAAACGGCATAAAAGACGGTAATATGACATTAAGAGAAATTGTCATTAACAGAGCCGAATCTCCCGTAGAAGGCTATATAATTGTAGATGATATTTCCCTTTTAGTTGAAGCTCCTTATTCAAACTTAATCAAAACCACTCTAAACGTTATAGGTGATGATTATTGGAAATTATGGAATAAAAAAGGGTCTTTTGAAATTGTCACAGAAAATTACACAGACAGAGACCTAAAAAATCTTTCATATAAGATAAATATTGTTGATAAGAATCTCGGTGAAGATAAATCTCCCGTAAAAACAGAAAATATAAAAAGCTTTTCCCTTAAAGTGGGAGCTCAAGCCAAAAAACAATTCTTCATAGACTTGCCCGGCAGTCATTATGAAGTCAATTTAAATTTATACGAAGGCAGAAATCTTATAAAGACACAAACTTTCCCCTTAACCATCTTTGGTGCCAAATGTGGAGTAAACACACCTCCCGCAATGGAAGCCTACTTGACAAGATGCGGTTACTGGGGAGGCGTCACATGGCAAGCTTCAAGCGATCTCTTAAGAGACGCAGGTTGTCGCTGGACAAGAGGCTTTTTGCGAGATTTATGGGTGACCATTGAAACAGAAAAAGACAAATATAATACTGACAGTTTTGTTCAATCTCTAAAAGAGAGAAAGAGCAAAGGTATAGACAACATTGTCCTTATGACCACCTATGACAAACCTTTTTGGAGAAAGTTTGACACCTTAGATTTTGCTCCAAGTTACGGAAAATTGTTTGAAGCCATAGCCAAAACCGGTTTAACAGACAAATATGAATTGGGAAACGAAGACAACTCAGGTCACACAAAGACTTATGCGGAAGTTGGTCGTTGCGGTGCTGCCGGTGCAAGAAAATATGATGCTGTAGGGCTTATAGGAAACTCTGCCACAGCCGGGGTTGACGACTATTTCTTTAAAGTTCAAAAAGACAAAGGACTGTTAGACAGATTAGACCTTATAATTGTCCACCCATATTGTAATAACAACAGTCCGGAAGACGCCAATATTTACGGAACAGGTCAAAGAATGATTGACCTTATTGACAGTGTGGGAGGCTACAAAGACCTTTGGTCTACAGAATATGGTTATAATGACGGAACAGAAGGACCAAGTGTTTTATCCGAAAAACTTCGTTCACAATATTACCTTCGTCACACTTTAATCCAAACCTCTACAAATTATGACAGGTGCGGGCTCTTTGCTTGGAATCAGTATTGGGGTATATTTGTAGGCAACCACGGAACTCTTAGAGCATTGTCAATTCAAACTATGGCAAAACAACTCTCAGGCTATAAATTTGCAGGTATTCTCTCTAACGGCCCAAAAGTTTGGGTTTTGGTATATGAAAAATTTGGAGAGAACCCTATTGCAGTATGTTGGACCAAAGAAGGTGAAGAAACCTTTGATTTAGGCACTCCAAAATCATATTATGATATTTATAACAACAAACTTACCAAAGCACCTAAATTTACTGAAGACCCTGTTTATGTTCACGGAATAGACAACTCATTCCTTATAAAAGCATGGGAAGAAAATATTCAAAGAGAATTGGACAGAAGCAATAAACTTGCGGGACTAAACCTTTCAAAAGATTCTACCACAGATGAACTATGGGAGGCTCTCATATCCTTAGGTGAAAATATAAACAATGTTGATGTATCAGGTGCAAGTTTCCATATCCTTAAGGCTTTGCTTATAAAATCTCAATACAGCAACCTTCCAAAAGCTCTCGAAAGTGTTGACCCTTCAAACTTTGAAAAAGAAATAAAAGAGTTTTTAGTAAATGCCAATAAGGAAGACAAAGATTATCCCAAAGCTCGTTGGGCTTTATATCATTTTACAAACATAGAATTGGAAAGATTGGCAGCTGTAGAAGCCGGAAAGATAGAATTTGCGGAAAAATTATTAAACTGTGAAAAAATCCTTTCAGAATGGACCAAATATCTGTTAAATGATAAATGTGTAATGCAAAACCTTGTTTGGGCTTATCTTTATGACCTTGAAGGCTCTACTCTTAAAGAAAAATTAACCTTTATTCCCGATATTCCTACTCGTGTAAAGGTTAGAGTAAACAATTACGGACATAATAACAGAGAAGCAAAAGTGACCCTTGACCTTCCTGAAGGTTGGAAATGTGAGCCGGAAGTTCAAACTGTAGAACTGAAAGACGGTGAAGACGTTGCCACATATTTTGATGTTATAGCAAAAGAGAACACTAACCCCAAAGACCTAAAAATAACCACAAAAACAGACATTGGTATAGGTGTTTTGGGAGAAGCCACTTTTACTGATATTGAATTAACCTCTCAAATATCAGTTGCACAAATGGCAAGTCACGGCCTCCACCCAACGGCTCCCTATGAATTTGCCATAAGAAACGCTTCAGATCAAGAGCAAAAGGGTGTTATTAAGGTTTATTCCAAAGATAAACTTGTAGGAGAAGGGACCTTTGAAAATCTGGCACCTAAGGAAAGAAAAATATATTTTGTAAACCTAAATGAGAAGCCGGAAGACCTGAACAATATGAAAGTAGTGGTTTCCGGAGATGATTTTAAGGAAGCCACACAAAACTTTAAAACAGAATATTGTTATGCTCCGAAAGTCAATGATTTTTCAATTGATAAAAATGAAAGTGTATTAAACAAATTCCCTCTCTTTATAGATAAAGAAGAATATGATTGCGGATCATTTTTGGGCAGTTGGACTCCCAACGACCTGAGTGCCACAAGCTATTTCGGTTGGGATGAAAACTATCTTTACTTTAGATGTCTTGTGACAGATAATGTTTTCTACCAAGTGTCAAAGGGAGATGATACATTTATGTTTGACTCAGTTCAAATTGATATTCAGAATAAAGATAAGAAACTGACACAACTCTGTTTGGCACACTTAGGAGAGAATAAAGATATCGTTTATATGTATCTCGGAGATAAGAAGGGACCGGTAGAGGACTTTCCTTGTTCAATCAAAAACATAAACGGTCAGGAAAATTATTGTGTTTCTATCCCTTGGAAATATATTTTAAATGAAACTCCAAAAGCGGGAGATGAGTTTAAAATAGAAATTCTTCTCAATGACCACGATATAACAGCGGAAAGACGAGTGTTGGAGAGATTTTCCGACGCCATTTACAGAGCAAGCCATAATACTGAAAACTATGGAACATTAGTGTTGGGAGAATAATAAATTTAAATCACAAATCTTACGATTTCAAATCACAAATCACAAATCACAAATTACAAATCACAACACGTGGTGCTTCGCACCACAAAGGTTGGTAGCGTTTGTGATTTGTTAGGGGCGTCAACAGGACATAGGCTACAGGCCCATGCAATGTCAAAAAGTAGTTTGGTAAATTTATACAGTCAACAGAGTATTAGTAGTTACGAAACCCTATCTTTTTCCAAATCCCTAAAAGTTTCGCAAGCTCAACTTTTTGGGAACCCTTGGAAATTTGATTTGCAGTTCCATGCAAATCAAAAATACCACCCACCATTTGCCAAAGACAAATGGTCCCCCCTCCTTGAAAAGGAAATTTGCAGTTCCTTGCAAATTTCAGTTCAAAGAGGGTGAAGTCAATCAACCATAGCCAACCTTAAAATTTAGAGCCCGGTAACCTTGGTCGAACGTAGTTCGACAATTTTGTAATTTGTAATTTATGATTTGTGATTTGTGATTTGAATAAGTAAAGGAGTTTTGTTATGAAATTTGAAAACCTTAAAGACTTACCCTTATCATTTATTGTTAATGATGAAAAAATAACTCTGAAAGACAAGAGAGTTGAATTTATAAATGAACCGGTTTCTTCCTTCATAATCCCGGAATTTAACTTGAAAATCACACCTATTTATAAAGAAAACTCTGATTTTGACGCTTGCGAGTGGTATTTCTATCTTGAAAACATAGGTCAGAAAGACACTCCCCTTATCAAAAATCTTCTCCCTTGCGATATAACATTCAATATTGACACCAATCCCACCATCAGATATGCAAGAGGTGGCTCTTGTACCCGAGAGGACTTTAGACCCTACGAGATAGAAATTAAGAAATGGAATAATTTTAAACTCTGGGCTGAAGGGGGCAGAAGCTCCGGCATTTTCTTGCCCTTCTTCAATATGAATCTTGGTAACGGTGGCTATATGGGTGCTGTCGGTTGGACCGGAGACTGGGAATGTAATTGGTATAGAAACGGTTTATCTGAAAGTGAACTTAACTTCACTATGGGTATGAGTGAAACCTGCTTCTACCTCTATCCCGGAGAGAAAGTCAGAACCCCAAAAATGGCATTTGTGGAATATAAAGGCTCTGTAAGAGATGGACAAAATAAACTCAGAAAATATATTGCCAAATATCACAACCATATTCTTAACGTCACAGGTGAAGACAAAATGCCTATTTTCTCCCACCATTGGGGAGAAACTTTATGTTCAACACACGTGAAAAATGTAGAATTAATGAATAAAAATAAAGTTGATTATGATTATTATTGGATAGATGCCTCTTGGTTTGGAGAAGACCCGGCTTGGATGCCTTGCACAGGTGATTGGGACAACATTAAACCTTTATATCCTAATAAATTTAAACCTTTAACCCATACTCTTCACAAATATAATAAAAAATTCCTTTTATGGTTTGAACCGGAAAGAATTTGTAAAAACACAGGATTTGAAAAACTCGGAAGATTGCTTATAGATATACCATCTGATAAGGTTGCCTTAAGGCCTGACTATATTGATGCAGATGACCCAAGATATATTCCCATTGAAAACTCTCGAAACTCCTTTGGATATGATGAAAAACTTATAGATTTTTCCAATCCCGATGCTGTGGATTGGTATATAGAATATTTTTCTAAATTTATAAAAGATAACGAAATAGACTTTTTCCGAAATGATTCAAATGTGGCTGTTGATGCATATCTTAAAGCAAATGACAGAGAAAACAGAATAGGAATAACAGAAATGAAATGGTTTGAAGGTCTATATCGTTTTTGGGATACACTTTTGGAAAGAAACCCGGGACTTATGATAGATAACTGTGCTGCCGGGGGCAGAAGAATGGACATAGAAATAATGGACCGTGCCGTCACCTTAACCAGAACCGACTATGCTTGGGATATAAACAGAGTTCAAAACCACTCCTTAGGACTTAATGAATGGTTTGCCAATCAAGGCTCTTCCACAGGAGCTTTGGCAAAGCACACAGTTTCTGATATTAACTATGATGTGGTTAGTGCCATGACTGCGGAATTGATATTTACCATATATAGAATAGACCCTTGCGAACAAGCAGACCCCACAACCATAGAAGTTGATTATGAGGAAATAAACAATGCTATTGCCAAATATAGAAAAATACAACCCTATTTCACATTTGATTATTATCCCTTAACGGAATATTCTATTAGCGATAGTGCTGTTGTGGCTTATGCTTTTTATGATAAAGAACTTGACAAAGGAATGATTGTTGTAATTAACAGAGATAATTCCTATACAAAATCAGTGGAATTTGATATGGACTTTGTGAAAGATAAAGAATATAAACTTGATTTTGTATTTAATTCCTTTGATATGAAACTTGAGAATAAAAAGCTCACCGTCAACCTTGACGAAAAGCGAAAAGCTGTTGTGGCAGAGTTTTAAAATTACTTTTAATTGTGGTGCTAAGGCACCACTTTTTTCTGCTTTCTGCTTTCTGCTTTGTCCCCCTAAGCAAAGCTTGGGGGGTGGCAGTTTCGTTAGAAACTGACGGGGGGATGGAATTTGTGATTTGAAAAATACCCCTAAAATGTGGTATAATTTATTGGTAATAAAACAGTAAATTAATACATTTTATATAGGAGAATATTATGGCAAAAGGAATATTGCTTGTTGCTGATGGATTAGGCGACAGACCCATTGAATCTTTAGGAGGAAAAACACCTCTTGAAGTTGCAAAAATACCAAATATTGATAAACTTGCCGCTGAAGGTGAAAACGGATTGTTGGACACCATTGGTGTTGGTGTCAGAGCCGGCTCAGATACAGCTCATATATCACTTTTGGGATATGACCCTTACAAATATTACACAGGAAGAGGACCATTTGAAGCTGCAGGAATCGGCATGGATGTTATAGAAGGAGATGTAGCATTCAGATGTAATTTCTCTACCGTTGACGAAAATATGGTTATCCTTGACCGTCGTGCTGGAAGAATCACCACAGGCACAGATCAACTTGCCAAAGCTATGGCAGGTCTCAAATGTGACGATATGGAAATAATTTTCAAAGAATCCGTAGCTCACAGAGGTGCCTTAATTATCAGAGGTAAAAACTTAGGTGCCAACATAACAGACACAGACCCTCACCACGAAAAAGCTAAAGTTTTGGTTTGCAAGCCCATTGACCCCAATGACGAAGCCTCTGCACGAACCGCCAAGGCTGTTAACTTCTTTGTTCAAAAGTCTTACGAAATATTAAAAGACCACCCTGTAAACTTAGAGAGAATAGAAAAAGGACTTAACCCGGCAAACGTTATTCTCCCTCGTGGTGGCGGTGTTGGTCCTTCTATGGAAAACTTTGAAAAGAAATATGGCATTAAAGGTGCTTGTGTTTCAGAAACAGGACTTATTAACGGTGTTGCCAAATATGTTGGTATGACCATTGTTGATACTCCCGAAGCAACCGGTGGATATGACACCAACTGTATTGCCATGGCAAAGAATATTATCAAAGCTCTTGAAGATCATGACTTTGTTCTTTCTAACGTAAAAGCTGCCGATGTTGCCGGTCACGACAACAACCCAAACGGCAAAATTGATATGCTCCGAAAGATTGATGCCATGATTAAATACCTTATGGAAAATGTTTCCAAAGATACATACATTATCTTTACAGCTGACCACTCCACTCCTTGTGAGTTAATGGACCACTCAGGAGACCCTGTAGCAGTTTGTATTTGGGGAAAGGACGTTCGTGTAGACGATGTTAAAGAGTTTACGGAAAGAGCCTGTGCCAAAGGCGGACTTTGCAGAATTAACGGTCAAAACTTACTTCCAATATTAACCAACTTAATGTTTGTTCAAGACAAATTCGGAGCATAGTTATAATCAAAAATCAAAAATTAAAAATCAAAACTGTGGTGCTACGCACCACCTTAGTTAGCGGGCTCTAAATAATGAATAATGCATAATGCAAAATGCATAATGAATGCACAATGCAAAATTATCACCCCCCTAAAACCCGGGTGGGTGGGTAGCAAAGAGGCTCCAAAAGGTTGAGCGTAATTTAATAGATTTGTCTAAAATTAATCACCCCCCTAAATCCCCCCTAACGCAGTAGGGGGGACTGATTTGTAAGCAAAACCTTTTGGAGAAAAACGGCACTCAGTAGGGGGGACTGATCTGTAAGCGAAACCTTTTGGAGAAAAACGTAACTCAGTAAGGGAGACTGACTGTATACCATAGCTCGCCCAAAAGTTTTGAGCCCGCAAAAATATTATGCATTCATCACTCAAACCCCTAAACCCATTCCCAAAAAGTTTCACTATGTTCAACTTTTCGGGAACCCTTGGGTATTTTCGTCAAGCTCAATTTTTTGGGGACCCCTGAGTAAATTATGCATTATTCATTATGCATTATTCATTAACTTGTGATTTGTGATTTGATTAAGTATGGATTATTAACATGGCATTAGAATATTTCATTAAAGAAGAGTTTGAAAAAGTCCCACAAGTTTATAGTTGTGAAATTCTTCCCTCTTATAACAAAAGTTGGGGATATTCAACTATCTTAACAGAAGAAGAAAAAGAAATTGACAAGAACAATGATTATGTTAAGTCAATTATGTATAAAGGCCCTGATTACAAAAGCAAAGAAACCAGAGTCTTTGCTTGGATAGGTGTGCCACCACTAAAAATAGGTGAAAAAATCCCCGCTATGGTTTTGGTTCACGGTGGCGGAGGAACTGCCTTTGAGGCCTGGGTTCGTAAATGGAATGCAAGAGGCTACGCCGCCATAGCTATGGACACTTGCGGTTCTTACCCTTTAGGTTCTTATGACAAATGGGAAAAGCACCCTTGGTCTTGCAATTCTTCTTGGGGAGATATGGACAATGTAAACTTGCCAATGAAAGACCAATGGGGTTACCAAGCTGTTATGGCTGTGCTTTTGGGAACCTCTCTCTTGGCCTCTTATCCTCAAGTAGACGAAACAAAAATAGGTATTACAGGTATAAGCTGGGGAGGTTATCTCACTTGTATCGCATCAAGCGTAGACCACAGGTTTGTCTTTGCCAACCCAATTTATGGTTGCGGTAATTTAGAATTGGGTTCCGCTTGGACAGAGGAAAAATGTCAGGGTGGTTTTGCTACTGTGGGTCCGGAAAAAGCTAAAAAATGGCTTTCTATGTGGGATCCTTCTCATTTCCTTTGCAAAAGAACCAAACCTATCCATTGGATTGTGGGAAACAAAGACCATGCCTATTGGCCCTTATGTATTGAAGCTTCAAGAGCAGATTGTGAAAATGTGGCCCATCTCCACATTAAAGAGGACCTCCCTCACGACCACGGAGTTTTCGGAGAGTCCCAAGAAGAAAGCAGATGTTTGGCTGAATATTATCTCAAAGGCGGAGAAAAACTTGTTGATATAAAATCTAAAATTGAAAACAATACAGTTTCTTTCACCACTGATAAACCCATAAAAAGTGCCACTCTCTTTTGGACCAAGTCAGAAGTGCCAAATTATGAAAGCCAATGGTTTAAAGAAGAGATAGATATAAGCAAAATGTCTGTTTCTGTTCCAAGTGAGGCAAAAGTGTTCTTTGTAAATGTTTTTGATGAGAGAGATTTGGTGACCAGCAGCAGAGTTTACAAGAAATAATATGAACATATCAGATTATATCAAAACAGTAGCTCCTTTTTATACCCTTGAAATAGGAAAATCATATCACAACATCACCCATATAGAAAAAATGTTAAACATATATTTTAAATATGAAAGTGATATTGTGGCATCATATCCAAATATAAATAAAGAATTATTAATTACATCTATTTTATGGCATGATGCGGGCTATTCTCCTTATAACAAGGAAAATGAAAAAACAGCTTGTGAAATATATAAAAATAATTGTTCTGATTATGACCAAAGAGTTGTGGATATTATTATGTCCACAGTTCCTTTTAATAAGGTTTTTGACACTCCGGAAAAGGTAATTTTGCACGATTTGGATTGGTTTAGTTTTTCAGATATAGATATACTTATTGAGGATGAAAAACTGATTGAACAGGAATATGAGGTTGCTCACAGTGTTTTTGTAGAAGGAAGACGAAAATTTTATGAAAACTGTTTAGTCAGTTTCACAGAAGGATTATTCAAATCGGTTGTATTTGAAAAGTTTAATGAAAAAGCTATTACTAATGTTAAAAGCAGAGTTAAAAACATAAAATAAAAGCCCTCTCAAATGAGAGGGTTTTTATTTTAATACAAAAATGCACAAATTACAATTGTCACCCTCCCCAACCCGGGTGGGTAGCCAAGAGGCTCCAAAAGGCTGAGCGTAATTTAATAGATTTGTCTAAAATTTGTCACCCCCCTAAATCCCCCCTAATACAATAGGGGGGACTAACTGTTAGCTATAGCCAACCTTAAAATTTAGAGCTCGCCAACATAAGTGGTGCGAAGCACCACCTGTTGTGATTTGTAATTTGTAATTTTATCCCCCACATTCCTTAATTTGCCAAGAAGAGCATGTCTTCATCAGAGACGTCTTTATATGTCCAAGACAGTCCTATTGGAGAATAAAGGCCTCCCGCACGGGCAGTATTTCCTACCTCTACTGTAATATCATTCTCCCCTACTTTTAAGTATTTTTTCACCTTCACAATAAAGGGTTTAATATATATGGCATCGGCATTTATTCCCAGCTTAGCCATAGTATGTTCCATAACAAGTTCACCGTTTACATACACAGTTGCTTCCTCATCAACAGGTCCGAAAAGCAGATATATTTCATTGGCTTTTAATTGGTCTTCTATAATATTAATCTTTTTCTTATACCAAGCTTCACCCTCGTAGGTGCCATATCCTTGCTCGTCCCAAGTGGCACCTATTTTGATTTTAGCCCAATCACTTGTGTCATAATCGGACTTATACCAACCTTCCCCATAACCCACACCGTTTGGGTCCATTTTGAAAGCCCAATCGTCTTTGGGAAGCTGTTCATAACCTATTTTATCCATATTAATGTTTAAAGCTCTGTTCCACCTCTTAAACAGATTCTCTTTAGAATTATGCATATCAGCGATTTCACCTATGAGTTTAACTCCGTAACTGTCCAAAAGAGTGTTTATTTCTTCATACAAAGGCATAAGCTCTTTCTTTTGGTCTTCTGTTATAGGTGGTTTTGAAATATAATTTCCGCCAATTCTTAAATATCCCAAATTTCTTGCCAATTTAAGATAGATAATAGGTATTCTTGCATATCGGACCTTATTTCTTTCTTCTTCAGTTTTACAAAGTGATAAAGCTTTATCAAAGAGTTTAAAGGAATTCTCTATCCATTCATCTGTATACATTTTAACATCGGGAGTCCACCTTATACCATTATCAAATACAACTCCTATATTTTCACTTGCGGGAGTATTTTTAACGGGAAGACCATCAAGAATGACATTTTCACTTCCTTCATTGGGATTATGAGGAATAGCATGGGCCTTTTCATACATTTCAATAAGACTCATTTCATATTCATACATAATAGGTCCTATTTCTTCACCGTAGTAACCGTAACAAAAATCTTTGATAAGAGATTTAAGATCACGAGAGGGATCCCATAAAAGTTTACCCCATACCCAACATTTTAAATATCCGTCATTACTTAATGTATGACCGGAAATACCTTGCAAAAATACTGATGTGACACCTAAGTCCTTTAAAAGTTTAATATTCTTATCTACCACTGCCATATTGGGATTGGGCATTAATAAATGATCGTAATCAGCAATATAATTCCAAGTCATAACTCCCTTAGGTGCCAATTTTACCCATCCTTTCACAAGATTTTGATATTTCTCGGTTTCATCATAGGTGCATAAAGGGTATTCCCAATCACAACAGTCAGAACAAAGAATAATTTGCATATTTTTATGAAGTGGTAAATTTGTGGGAGGGGTTATGGTATCCAAATATGCCAAAGTCTGTATGGTAGCATTTGGAAACTCGGCAGAAACAGCCTCCGCTATATGGTTCATACCGTTAATTAAAGAAGCAGCCTTTGTGTTTCCATGGGCAGCATCAAAAGCTCTACACTCAGCACAGTCACAACAGGGATAAGAATCCATAGGAGATATACATAATGTATCCTTTTTGTATGATCTCATTTCATTCACAGCGTTTTTGGTCATTAAATCAAGCATTTCCTTATTAGACCAACAGACCTGGTGAGGCACTCTTTCCCCACTTATTTCAGAAAACCATTCCGGGTGCTTCTCATAGTTTTCCTTAGGGCAAAATATAAATACAGTATGGCACCCTCCGTTAGGCTCCCATGTATGCATTCTGTTTCTTCTTATATAAGGTCTATCTTTTGTTAAAAGTGATTGGTAAGCATTTTCCCTATTATCATCATATTCCGGGTTATGAGGGTAACGATATATAAACTGAGGGCTGTAATCTCGGGGAACGAAAGAAAGCTTTCCGTTCTTTGCGGTGGGAATAACATCATCGTGAAGTTTTGTATAAAATCTGCATCCCAAGTCCTCTTCAAGAAGAGCATAAACACCGTTTAATGCTCCGCAGGTTATTCCCCCTAATATATAGATATTTCCTTTTTTGTCTGTAAGAATAGCATATCCGTCGCCGTTAAGTTTAGGAGCTTTAAGTTTGCTCTTTTGGAACTGTTTGGTGTTTCCCAAACTGATAAATTTACCGTTTATTGGATAGGTATCCTCTGTTATTTCAAAATCTACATTATATATTTTCCCCAAAAACTCGGACAAATCTTTGGAGGCTATTTCCTCGTTAAGCTCAGTTTCTGCTGGAACAACTATGGTGTAAAGGGGCTTTTCTCCTTTGACCAAATCAACTGTGACAGATTTTCCTGTTGGTTTTAAGGAATTAGTCCAAGAGTCTCCATAAACAGTCATTAAAGACAAAGACATTAATAAAACTATAAGAATAACAGTTGTTTTCATACAAAACTCCTTTTCTTAAAATCTATAATCAAAAATCACTAATCAAAATAGTGGTGCTACGCACCACATAGGTTAACGGGCACTAAATTTTAAGGCGAGCTATGGTTGATAGACTCTATAGTCACGAGAAACGGTTATGTAGACGCGCCGGACACCCCTCGCCTTGTTTTTTTATGAGCGTAGCGAATAAAAAAGATCACAAGGGCCCCCATTCCCATAAAATTTCGTAAACTCAATTTTCCGGGTTGAATTGTGGCAATCTCGGGGTCCCCAAAGAGTTGAGCGAATAGCGAAAACAACCCAAGGGCTCCCGAAAAGTTGAAGCATCTGCGAAAACTTTTTGGGAATGGGTTTTAGGGGTGAGAAATAAGCATCGCTTTTTTGCCGCAATCGTCCTTTGGCAACTGCCACCCCCCAACCTTATGGTTAGGGGGACAGGTGCGAAGCACCACATTTTTGTGATTTGTGATTTGTGATTTGTAATTTGAATCCTCAATTATATTATATCACATTTAACCAATTTTATAAAATTATAAAAAAAGCGTCAAGGATAACCTTGACGCAAAAATCAGGAAGGCTTTACATAAATAACTTACCAATATTCCAAACTATAAAGCATAATACCCATGCTACCAATGGAGGATAAATAATAGAGAATAAGAAGTATTTCCATTCACCGATTTCTTTTTTCATGGTAATGACTGTAGCAAAGCAGGGCCAATACATTAAACAGAACATCATAAATATATATGATTGGAAAGGAGTATAAATGCTTCTTATAAATGCTTCGGCATCCCCGGCTCCCTGAGCTCCCGCAATAACCTCAAGAGCGGAAACAACTACTTCTTTTGCACCTATTCCAAAAATAGATGCCACACCTGCCATCCAGTCAAGACCTATTGGCTTAAATATAGGTTCAATCCAGTGTCCCAACATCATAACAATAGAATTGTCTTCTGAAGGATATACAGAAATAAACCATATCAAAATAGCACAACCGGCAACAATAGTTCCTGCACGAACTATAAACTGTTTTGTTCTGTCCCATGTGTGGATAATGGTGCTTTTGAAAGTTGGCCATCTGTAAGCCGGCATTTCCATTACAAAAGGAGTTTCCTTATCATCAAACATAGTTCCTTTACAAATCTTACCCACAATAATAGCCACTAAAATACCTATCAAATAAATAGACATCAAAACCAAAGGTCGCCATTTCGGTTCAAAGAAAATAGCAACAAAGAATGTATAAATAGGCAATCTGGCTGAACAGGACATAAGAGGAATTACAAAAATGGTAATCAATCTGTCAGCACGGGATTCCATGGTTCTCGTTGCCATAACAGCTGGAATATTACACCCAAATCCCAAAAGCATGGCAACAAAACTCTTTCCGTGAAGTCCAAAGGCGTGCATTGCTCTGTCCACCACAAAAGCGGCTCTTGCCATATATCCACTGTCTTCCAATATGGCAATAACTATAAACATACAAGCAATATAGGGCAAGAATACTATAACAGCACCTACACCTGCCACAACACCACTTCCCAAGAGTTCACCAAGGGCACCGGGAACACTTTCTGTTATATAACCCACAAGGCCGATAAAATCATCTGTTCCGTTAATCCAACCATCAATGTATCCCGCAATAAAGTCTCCCACATTGAAAGCCACATAAAATGCACAATACATTATGGCTGCAAAGAAAGGTATTGACAGCCATTTGTTAAGGAGAATATTATCTATTCTTTCTGTTATAGAAACTTTATTACTTGTCTTTGAATAACTAACAAACTTATTAATAAGTCCGCTTATGAAAGCATATCTGTCATCGGTTACTATTTCATCTATAGAATCTCCGTATACATCCGTTACATGTCCTCTTTTAATATCTATTTGAGCCTCAAGATTTTTAGGACTTATAAGATTAGGTTGCAACATATTAATTGCTTCCTTATCCCCTTCAAAACCTCGGACTATAAACCAACGAAGTCTTATAGGGTTATTCTCTTTTGAAACAAATATATCACCCGGGATATCATGAGCATGACGAGTATCCGTAGAATTTCCTTTATCCGTAAATTGGAAAGGATTTTTAACCTTAAGGGAATTTTCCATTTCAGTTATTTCTGTTTCAAGTTCACCTGAGAAAGAGATATGCCTCGGAATGTAATATTCCTTGTTATCATAAACTTCGTTAATTATTTCGTAGAATTTATCCCAAGATTTGGTTTTTGCCCCTTGTGTGACTATGTAAGGAATATTCATTGATTCTGATATTCTCTTATAATCAATTTCTGTTTGATTCTTTTGGACGATATCATCCATATTGAAAACCAAAACCATAGGAAGACCTATTTCAGTTAACTGAGTTGTTAAGAACAAACTTCTGTCCAAAACGGAACTGTCAATAATATTTACTATTATATCAACCTTTTCTTTAATAAGAAAATCACGTGATACGATTTCTTCATAAGAATTGGCAGACATGGAATAAAGTCCCGGCAAATCCACCAATTTATATGTAGTATCTCCTATTGTTTTGTATCCGTCTTTATATTCAACAGTCACACCGGGCCAGTTTCCCACATGCTGACGAGCTCCGGTTATTTCGTTAAAGATAGTGGTTTTACCTGAGTTGGGCTGACCGGCAAAGGCAAGAGTTATCTCTTTCATAATACTTTACTCCTTTTCAACTATAATATTGTGAGCTTCGTTATATCTTAATGAAACAAGAAAGCCCCGAGTTTTTACTTCAATGGGATCACCTAAGGGAGCTTTTCTGATGATTTCTACTTCTGTTCCCGGATTAAGGCCCATTTCAATAATGCGTCTTTTGATGTTGGTCTCCCCCACAATTTTAAGAACTTTATAACTTTTTCCCGGCTTTAAGTCAGCTAAATGCGCCGTCTTCTGTGTATCTGACATAATAACTTCCTCTTTTTTGATTTTTTAGTTTATGGTTCTTAACAAAAGGAGGACTAAATACAATGATTTTTTATTTACATTAAAAAGTTAAGAACCATTAACTTTACATCTATATTATACCACAACAGAAAAACCTTTGTCAAGTTTTAAGTTAATCTAATTTAACTTTTTTAAAAAATATTACAAAAAAAAAGAGCCCTTAATATTTAAGAACTCTTTTTTACTTAGGAATTTTAAAATTACTATTTCAAATCATAAGTGAGGAACAACACCGTATGCCTGTTATGTTCAATAACAAAACAGAGTTTTCCGTCTTTATAATATCCGTTGGGATAGTGAAACTCTCCGGGGAAGTATGTCACTCTGATTTTTTCACTCCAAGAAGCCATATCATCATCACTTACCCACACTTCCAGGGGCCACCTTTTGGCATAAAAAACACCCTCTTCCACAATCTCTTTATTATTGGGAACGTTAATTAAAGCTATCTTATCACCGCAATTTATGGCTTGTGCTTTACAAGTGGAATTGGGAATAGAAGTTTTTTCCGGATAAGACCAAGTTAAGCCTTTGTCCTTTGACACGCTTTTCCAAAGCCAACCAGTATTATCCCATCTCATTAACATTACCAATTCACCACCTGAAAGCTCTACTATTGAAGGCTCTGTCCATATCCAACCAAGCGTTCCGTCTATGGTTTCCTTTGACATACTTCGCCACCCTTCCGGTTGTGATAAACTAAAGCACTCTATATTTCTAAAATCCTTGTTTGCCTCTCTAATCATAACACCTTGCAAACAAACTCTTTCATTTCCCTTTATAGGATAAGAATGATATGGTATTAATATAGTTCCGTCTTTTAGTATTGTCATGGGTCTAATGAGAGTCCAGTCATAAAGCCGGCTAAAAATATCACTCTCAGCCCAATTATAACCATCCTCAGAAACTATGGTGACACATTTCATATCCCAAAAGTCACCATCATGAACAATCATGGAAACATATATTTTTTCATCTATAACATTCATACTGTTGGCATAACAGGCTCTTTCGTTGGTATATATCATAACCCCACCGGACCAAGTTTTGCCATAATCTTTTGACCGGAAGGCAAATACTCTGTTATCCGGGCAAGGCTCTCTGTCTCCACCTATGGTGACAACACATAAAAATTCGTCATTAAATTCTACAATAAGAGGCTCCAAAGCCAAAGAATGGGAACATATTTGGTTTATCATAACAAATTCCTTTTTTTTCTATTTTAATTATACAACATAATGTGTTATTTTTACAAATCATAAATTTTTAATTTGTTATTTATTATTATTTTATGATATAATAATAATAGATAAACTATTTTAAGGAATATTTTATTATGGCACTTGATTTTTTTCCATACGGAGTTAACTATTACAGACAACCTACACCTCTTCCCGACGAATGGGCAATAGATTTAAAAAATATAAAAGAAGCGGGATATACACATATACAACTGACTTGCTGTTGGAAATGGGCTGAAAGAATTGAGGGAGAATTTAGTTTTAATGATATAGACACCCTTATGAATCTTGCGCAAGAAAACAATCTTAAAGTCATATTAATGCCTATGGTGGAATCTGCTCCGGACTGGATTTTTACCAAATATGAGGGAGAAAGAATGGGATATAAAGGTGTCCCCATTCCTCCGGAAGCTGACGGTGATTTTTATTTAGGAGGATTTATTCCCTGTTTTGACAACCCTATAGTAAATAACAAAGCTTGCGGTTTTGCCAAAACTTTTGCTGCTCGTTATAAAGACCACCCTGCTCTATGGATGTTTAATGTTTGGAATAACCCTATTTCAAGTCCTGCGGGAGGCTGTCAATGTGAACATTCCAAAAAAGCTTTCATAGAGTTTTTAAAAGATAGATTCCATTCTGTTGAAAGTTTAAACGCATTATTCGGCAAGGCTTTTACTTCCTTTGACACAATTAACCCTCCTTATGCTACTACAGATTATGTTGAAATGATGCTTTGGAAATTTTGGTCATCTTTGGCAACCAGTCAACATATTAAAGATATCAGCAATGCCATAAAAGAAGTTGCACCAAATAAACCTGTAATGTGTCATATTAAAGACGGCCAAATGCTTAACAACCCTCTTGATGAAGCCACAAACGATATGGCTAACGCATCAGCTGTTGACATTTATGCATCTAATTTCCCCCTTTATAACCCTCCAAAAAATGCTGAAGAAGGATCTATGCCTACCACAATAGGTGACTGGATGAGAAGAGTGGACCCAAACTTTTGGATTCACGATTTTTCTCCGATAACAGGTGAATGGGGAAAAGCACCCAATGATAATGATTTAAGAAGACTTATTTGGCAAGCCATAGCAACAGGCTGCAACGGATTAACTTTCAGTAAATACAGAAACGAGAGAGTGGGAAATACCTCTAACAGTTTGGGTATGCGAGAAATTAACGGAAAAGAAACCTCAAGAAGCAAAATTTGTGATGATATAGCAAAAATTCTCAAAAAAATAGATCCCATTCTGTCTAAATCAAAACGAAAGTTAGCTGAAGTTGCCCAAATTTATCATTACGAAGAAGATCTCCTATCCCGTTTGGAAGAATGGCAAAACCCTATGGGTATTGAACACTCTAAAAAAGTTTTTTATAAATATAAAAACTCTATGTTACACCAACACGGTATATTCGCCGCTGTTTTGGTAAACGGAATGGATTTTGTCACATGGTCAGATGATTTTTCCAAATATAAAGTTATCTGTTGCGCAGGAGACGAAATAATAACTCCCAATATGGCAAGAAAACTAAAAGAATATGTTAAAGAAGGTGGAAACCTTATAGTTGAATTTCCCTTTGCCTGTCGTGATATGACTACTTGGGTATCTACGGAAAGACCAAACAACGGTTTGGAAGAATTGTTAGGAGTGCGAGAAGTTGCTCACTATGAAGAAGACCACACAGCCGCTTTCAGCACAGCAACCTTTAAACATATTCCCATATATATCGAAGGTGAACCCGTAGGAGAACCAAAGGTTTTCGGTATTTGGGATAACGGAAAGCCTTGTGCCTTTGAAAACTCTTACGGAAAAGGAAAAGTCTTTTCCATTTTGGCATCTTTTTCAAGTGTAAACTATATAGAAAGTTCAACAGCCACCTTTATAGCAAGGTATATTTTCAACCAAATAGGAATTAGCCCTATTTTGCCCTACGGTTTGATTATCAGAAACATGGAAGATGAAGAAACAGGTCAACATATGGTATTTATGTTTAATTTCTGCCCTGAAGACCAAACGGTTAACTTTGACATTTCTAACTGCACCATAATCGATAAAAACAACTGCTTAATTCAGGGCGGTCAAATAATAATCAAACGTGGTGGATTTATAGTCTTACATGACTGATATAAAAATAGAGAGCCGAAAGGCTCTTTTTTTAAATGCACAATGCAAAATGCAGAATGCAAATTTACGCAGAACCTATCTATCACCCCTCCTTGAAAATCAGCTCGACGGAGCGAGCGATTTTCAATGGGTCTAGTCAAAAATCTTAAATTTCACCCCTAAAAGTTTCATAAATTCAACTTTTGGGGACCCCGAGATTGCCGCAACAGAGCCTTTATCTCGCAAAGCGAGGGAATGCAAAAGGGGAGATGGCTTCTATCTCACAAGCGAGGGAATGCAAAAGGGCGATACCACCCCTAAATCTGCGATTAGGGGGACAATAAAAAGAGCCTTTCGGCTCTTTAATGTTTTCTAAAAAAATATCTCTCTTTCTTTTCTTTAAGTAGCAATTCTTTTTTATTACTGAAATCATACTGTCTTATATTTTGGGTTAGGTTTAAAGCCCCTTGCTTTGTTACCAAAACATCATCCTCAAGGCGAACACCGCCCCAACCTTCTATATAAATCCCCGGCTCTACGCTTGTCACATAGCCGGGCTGCAATATGGTTTCACTACGTGGAGACAGAGAACCTCCGTCGTGGACCGTGACACCTATTCCGTGTCCCAAACCATGGCCGAAACAATCACCATATCCGAACTTAGATATATAATCACGAGCAATTTTATCTATTTCTTTACCTGTCTTGCCGGGCTTTATTTCACTGATTGCCAAAGCTTTGGCATCTTTAACTATATCATATATTTCTTTAAACTTATCAGTCATTTCCCCCACAAAAACTGTTCTGGTGACATCAGCGTTATAGTGCTTGTATGCCACACCATAATCTATTTTCACCATCATACCATCTTCAAGTTTTCTGTCTGTGGGTTTGTGATGAGGGCAGGCGGAATTGTCTCCGAATGCCACAATTGTATCAAATCCAACCTTTGCAAAAGGGTAAGATTTCATATTAAACTCAATTAAATTGGCAAGTTCACACTCTGTAATCCCGGGCTGAATTGTTTCAAACATTTCGGCACACTCTTTCAAAATATCTGTGGCAGTGCAAATAAGGTCTATCTCCTCTGAGTCTTTAATCTCTCTTATTTTTTCCACCAAACCCTTGGTTTTTATCAAATCAAAGCCAAAACTATTTAAATTTTCATAATCGGAAAAAGAGATTGTGCCGGCCTCAAAGGCTACCTTTTCACCTTCTTGTGCCAAGTCTTTTATACATTCAATATAAGAGATTTTTGCCTCATAAATTTCAAATTCGGGAGCTTCTCTCTTAGCTTGAACAGTATATCGACTGTCTGTAATAAGAACTTGTTTTCCGGGAGAGATAAACAAACACCCTTCTCCGTCAAAACCTGATAAATAAAACACATTATCTTCATGTGTTATTACAATGGCATCAGCCTCAAGGCTCTCCAAAACTTTATTAACTCTTTTGTTCATATTTTACCCATTAATAAAAAATAAGGCATAACCAAAGGGTTATACCTTTCTATTTTAAAAATTTAACAAATTTTCTCTTACCTGCTTTGAGAACAATTCCTTCAGGCTTTATGGTTATCTCTTTTTGGAAATCTGTCACCTTATCGCCGTCTACGGAAACAGCACCGTCTTTTATAAGTCTTCTCATATCTGAATTGGACATGCCCCAACCTGCCTTTTGCATTAAAGTCAAAAGGGTTAATTTGTCCTCTTCCACCTTAATCTCTGCTATATCTGTGGGAACATCTCTTTGAGAGAAAACTTTTTCAAACTCGGCTTGAGCTTCCTTAGCTGCTTCTTCGGAGTGATAAATTGTAATTATCTCTCTTGCAAGTCTCTTCTTCAAATCCATAGGATGAACAGAGCCTGTCTTTATACCTTCACAAAGTCTCTTAACTTCATCCATATCCACATCGGTGCAGAGTTCAAAATAAGTTTCCATCATCTCGTCAGGCAAAGACATAAGCTTTCCGAACATATCCTTGGCTTCTTCCGTTATACCTACATAATTGCCCAAAGATTTACTCATTTTATTAACACCGTCAAGACCAACCAAAAGTGGCATAAAGAGACCTACCTGAGCCTCTTTTTCATAAGAAGTTTGGAGAGTTCTACCCATTAGGATATTAAACTTCTGCTCTGTTCCTCCTACTTCCACATCACTTTCAAGAACCACACTGTCATAGGCTTGACAAATAGGATAAGTCAATTCGTGGACCGCAATGGGACGACCTTCATTTAATCTCTTTTGAAAATCATCTCTTTCTATAAGTCTTGCCAAAGTCACATGACTCATTAATCTTATAACATCCACAAAGTCAAGGGGAGCTAACCATTCGGAGTTAAAGTGAATAACAGTCTTATCCGGATCTAAAATCTTAAAAAATTGTTGATAATAGGTTTTTGCGTTATCCGCAATTTGCTCTTTTGTAAGCTGAGGACGGGTAATGGATTTTCCTGTGGGGTCACCTATACCTGCCGTAAAATCACCTATAATAATATGAACTTCGTGACCCATATCTTGAAATTTTCTCATCTTTCGAAGAACAACAGCGGAACCTAAGTGAATATCGGGAGCTGTAGGATCAAGTCCCAACTTAATTTTAAGAGGTTTTTTTTCCTTAATGGATTTGGCTAATTTAGCTTTTAAATCCTCTTCCGGAACTATTTCAACGGTTCCTCTTTTAATTATATTAAATTGTTCTTCTACCAATTCTTTAATATCCATAACAACCTACTATATTACATCTACTCCTATGTAAGGTCTTAAAACTTCAGGAATAACAACATGTCCGTCTTCTGTTTGATAATTCTCTATTAATGCCACAACAAGTCTCGGAAGAGCTACACCGGAACCGTTTAAAGTGTGAACAAATTCAGGTTTTTCCCCTATCTTTCTTCTGAATTTTATATTGGCTCTTCTTGCTTGATAATCTTTAAAATTAGAACAAGAAGAAACTTCCAACCACTTATCAACACCGGGAGAATATATTTCCAAGTCATAACACTTAGCACAAGAGAAAGAAATATCCGCAGTGCAAAGGGCAAGTCTTCTGTAAGGAATGCCCAAAAGCTCCAAAATTTCCTCTGCATCTCTTGTCAAGGCTTCGTGAGCTTCAGCACTCTTTTCCGGAAGAGTCCAGTTTACCAACTCAACTTTATTAAATTGGTGAACTCTCAAAAGTCCTCTGGTATCCTTTCCGGCGGAGCCTGCCTCTCTTCTGAAACAAGCGGAATAAGCACAATGCTTTATAGGTAATTGATCCACGGACAAAATTTCATTTGAATAAAGATTGGTAACAGGGACTTCAGCTGTGGGTATGGCGTAAAGTTCGTCACCCTTGTCACATTTATACATATCTTCTTCAAATTTAGGAAGCTGTCCCGTTCCCGTCATAGCACCGGAATTTACCAAAAAAGGAGGAAATATTTCTGTATATCCGTGTTTTGTTGTGTGAAGATCCAAGAAAAAGTTTATAAGACTCCTTTCCAATTTAGAACCTAAGCCTTTATATACAATGAAACCGCTACCGGCAATTTTGGCACCTCGCTCAAGGTCAATAATATCCAAATCTTTGGCTATATCCCAGTGGGGTTTTGGCTCAAAATCAAACTTTTTCGGCTCACCCCAAGTTTTAACTACCACATTATCGTCTTCGCTTTGACCGTAAGGAGTGGTTTCGTCAGGCATATTTGGGATGTTGAGAAGAATTTCACCGAATTCATTATCAATGGCACTTGTTTCGGCGTCCAGCCCCTTGATTTTGGCAGCCAAAACTTGCATTTCTTTGATAACTTCGGAAGCATCTTCTTTATTGCGTTTCATTACGGCAATTTTATCTGAAACCACATTTTTCTGTGCCTTCATTCCCTCAACTTCCGTAATCATCTGCTTACGCTTACTGTCAAGAGCAAGGAATTTATCCAAATATTCTTCTGTATGTTTTCGTGCTTTTAAGGCTGCACGAACAGCCTCAGGATTTTGTCTTATAAGTTTTGGATCTAACATATTTACACCTAAATACTAACCGTTAACTTTTTCAAATTCTTTCATAAATTCAGCCAAAAATTCCACACTTGCTTTTGGAACAGCGTTGTAGATAGAGGCTCGCAAACCACCAACTGATCTGTGACCTTTAAGTCCTATCATATTGTGAGCTTTAGCTTCTGCCACAAATTTCTTTTCAAGGTCTTCACTCGGAAGTCTCCAAACAACGTTCATTATAGATCTGCTTGCCTTGTCTACAGGGCATCTCCAAAAGTCTGAACTGTCAATAACATCATAGAGAATTTTAGCTTTTTCTCTGTTGATTTTTTCCATAGCGGGAACTCCGCCTAAGGACTTGAGATAATCACAAACCAAACCGAGAATGTATATAGCCCAAGTGTTTGGAGTGTTATACATAGAGGCGTTTTTGGCATGAGTAGTGTATTTAAAGAAATTGCAAATGTTTTCCGGCACTCTCTCAAGAAGGTCCTTTCTGATTATACATAAGGCAAGACCTGAAGGACCAATATTCTTTTGTGCACCGGCATAAATCATTCCGTATTTATTCACATCCATAACTTCACTCATAATACAAGAAGACATATCGGCAATAATGGGAACATCTCCGCATTCGGGAAGCTCAAAATATTTGATACCGCCAATGGTTTCGTTTTCACAAATGTGAACATATTCTGCATCAGGGTTAACCTTAATTTCACTTGCTTTGGGACAACGAATATAGTTTTCTTCCTTGTCATCCCAAATAACATTTATATCTTTTTGAACTTTGGCTTCTTTAATGGCTTTTGTAGCCCAAGAACCTGTGTTGATAAAGTCTGCACTTTTTCCCTCTCTGATAAAGTTCATGGGAATAAGACAAAATTGCATGGAAGCACCACCGGGCATAAAAAGAACTTCGTAGTCGTCACTGATACCCATAAGGTCTCTAACCTTAGCGTTGGTCTCATTGTTTACATCATCAAATTCCTTGCCTCTGTGACTCATTTCAATAACAGACATACCACTGCCTTTGAAGTCACAAAGTTCCTTTTGTGCTATCTCCAATACGGGAAGGGGAAGTGCCGCAGGTCCTGCGTTAAAATTGTGTGCTCTGAAAGCCATATCTCTACCTCTATATTAATTGTTTTTGTAATTACACCAATATATATTATACCACAAATATAAAATTACAAATCACCAAAAAGACCTATTTTTCGTAAGAAAAATATCTTGTAGTCGTCGACCGTAGAATCGCAGAATAAGGTTATTTTTAAAGGCATAAGCCATTTAAAAATGTTCTTAGGCGAGAATCGTCAGGGAGACACGAAAAGAGATATTTCGTTAAGCGAAAAATAAGGGATTTTTAGGGGGGTTGGGATTTTATATTTTAATGTATTTATTATAATTTCAAACAAAATTATGATTTTAAAAAATAATATACCAATATATATTATACCACATTTTCGGTTTTTTCTCAATTTAATGCAAGTATAAAAAAATAAATCCCGTAGGTATTTGGGATTTTTCTACTCACTTTTTGTAATTATAAAAGCAAAAAGCAGGGGCAAGCCCCGCTTAATTTTAAATTCTGTCCCCCTAACCCAAATCCCAAAAAGTCTTATATCCGGCCCCCCGTTATCTTTACTTGTAGGCACCGAAAAATCATAGATTTTCCGGATCTTGCTAAAAAAGCAAAGCAGTTTGCTTTTTTACAAAAACACCTTGTGTTTTTGCCGCAATTCAACCCCCCAAGCTGTCGCTTAGGGGGACAGACTTTTCGGGAACCCTTGGGCCCAAATCCCAAAAAGTCTTGACGACTTTTCGGGAACCCTTGGACCCAAATCCCAAAAAGTCTTGACGACTTTTCGGGAACCCTTGGGTCGCAGTAGGTGGGACTAGAAAGGGGGGGCCACACGGTCGCCCTTAATGTAATAGGAAGAGAGGGTGTTGTTGAATTATATCGCAAATTAATGATTTCTTAAAATTTTATAAGAATTAAATAATGTGGTATAATAATTATGTGAAAGTTTTTATTTTATACCGGAGTATTATATGGAATCAATAGGTTTACAATTAAAACAAAAGAGAGAGGAAAAAGGGCTCTCTTATGAAGATATATATGAAGATACAGCTATTATAAAGGAACATTTGGAAGCATTAGAAAAGGATGATTTTCTTCATTTTCCCAATAAGGTTTACGCTCGAAGTTTTTTGAGAGATTATGCCAATTATTTGTGCCTGGACAGTTATAAACTTTTAAGAGAATTCGAAGAAGAGTATGCAAAGCTTAAGGCTGAAAAAGAGCCGGAGCCGGAAGTGACCGAGCCTGCTCAGTTACCTACGGGAAAGAGTTTTCTTAACAAAACCACAGTCATATTTCTTGTGTTTATAATCTTATGTGCAATAGCATATTTATTGGGAAAAACCTCTTCTCCCCAACCGAATTTGGACAGCAAGAATATACCTATTCAAACCGAAAAAGCCACAGATAACACTTTTGCCCCCACTCCGGTAAAGCCAAATCCTGCTCCCGAGGCTCCAAAGGCAATTCCTTCTGAAGACAAAGTGGCAAAAGCTATCGCGGAAGCGGATAAAAAAGCTGAGGCAGAGATTAAGAAAGAATTTGATGAAGTGGTTATATATGCCCACAAAAATGTGTGGGTGAGAGTAAAGGTAGACGGTAAGCTCTATTTTGAAGGCACCATAGGCGCGGGACAAAATCAGAAAATGGAAGTTAAGAAGAGTGTTATGGTTCGTGGTGGAGAGCCAAGTGCTTGTCAGATTAATCTTAATGGGAAGAGTATAGGGTCCTTGGGCACACCGGGTAAACCTTTTGACCTAACCCTTAACACAAAAACAGGTGCTGTAGTAAAACAATAATATGGATATATTTGAAAACACAAAGCAAAATAAAGATATGCCTCTTCCCGCAAGGATGAGACCTTCCGCTTTGGAAGATTTATATGGACAAGAGGATATAACCAAGGAAGATTCTCTTATAAGAAAGCTTATAGAAACGGATAATCTTTCTTCTCTTATTTTTTGGGGACCTCCCGGTTGCGGGAAGTCTACCCTTGCCAACATTATTGCCAACAATACAGAGTCTGAATTTGTCCCTTTTTCCGCTGTTATAGGCGGAGTGGGGGACCTGCGAAAAATAATAGATAAAGCCAAAGAAAACAAAAAATACTACAACAAAAAAACCATTCTTTTTATAGATGAAATCCACCGTTTCAACAAAGGTCAACAGGACGCTCTCCTTCCATTTGTGGAGGACGGAACCGTTACTCTTATAGGTGCCACTACGGAAAACCCTTATTTTGAAGTTAATACTCCACTGCTTTCCAGATCGAGAATAGTCAGATTTAAGGCTCTTGACAGAGATTCTTTAAGACAAGTCATAGACAGAGCTCTTAAAGACGAAGAAAAGGGTTTTGGTAAATATAAAATAACCATTGATGATGATGCTTATGAGTTAATACTTCGAATTTCTGCGGGAGATGCCAGAAGTGCCCTTAATATATTGGAAATATGCGTAAAACTCATCCCCGGAGACGAAAAGCATATTGATATAAAGACCTGTGAGATAGCTGCCGGAGAAAAAACCGTAGCTTATGATAAAGACGGAGATATGCACTATGATATAATAAGTGCTTTTATTAAGTCTATGAGAGGTTCGGATCCGGATGCCGCCATATATTATTTGGCACTTATGTTATCTGCGGGAGAGGATATAAAGTTTATAGCGAGAAGAGTTTGTATTTGTGCCAGCGAGGATGTGGGGAATGCGGATCCTATGGCCATGGTGGTGGCAAACAATGCAGCACAGGTTGTGCAGTTTGTGGGAATGCCGGAAGCCAGAATACCACTTGCTCAAGCTGTGGCCTATGTGGCTTGTGCTCCAAAATCCAACGCTTCCTGTGTGGCAATAGATAAAGCTCTTCACGATGTTAAGAATAATAAAATTCCACCTGTTCCAATCCATTTGAGAGATGCTCATTATAAAGGCTCAAAGGAACTGGGACATGGCATAGATTACAAATATGCCCATGACTTTCCGGGGGGCTGGGTGGATCAACAATATCTTCCCGATGGACTTACAGGGACTGTTTATTATGAGCCCACAGACCGAGGCCACGAGAAGAAGTTTAAGGAAAGATTGGAATCCATAAGGAAAATAAAGACACGCAAGTAAAGAATTTATGGAAACATTAGAGAATAAAATATTAAAGCTCAAGTCAGAACTTGACTATAATGATAATATAACTCCTCTTTATATTCAGTTGGCAAAATTGATAAAGCTGGTTATAAGAGCCGGTGGATATGAGGCGGGAGAGAAATTGCCTTCCGAGCGAGTAATGAGTGAATATTTTTCTATGGCACGGGGAACTTTGAGAAAGACCATAGATGAGTTATTACAAGAGGATATTGTTCAGAAAAAGCAAGGTAAGGGAATTTATGTCAGTGAAAATTATAAGCCAAAGAACATAAAGATTAAGGTAGGTTTGATATATAAAAACAATTTATTTTCGGTTTCGCATCCTATGAACGCTGAACATATTGCGGGTATAAATTCTGTTTTTGACAAATATGGTTATTCTTTGGAATTAATAGGGGTGGATGCCAACCTTAATGTTAAAGGGTTTCAAAAAGACTTAAAAGATAAAAACATTAACGGGATTATTTCTTTTATTGCGGAAGAGTCTGATAACAAGAAGATAGAGAAAGTTATAAATAATATGCCTTTTGTCAGCAAAATGAAATATAACAATGTGGCATTTATTGATTTTAAAGAAGTTTTGAACTTGCAATTCCATTATTTATATGATATGGGACATAGGAATATATGTCTTAATTTTTGTTCCCCTTCAAGTGAGTCAACGGAGCTAATGTTAAACGAGTATGACCTTTTGTGTGAAAAGTATAATTTAAAGAATTATAAATATGAGATTAAGAGATATGGCTTTGAGTATGGAGATATTATTAAAGAGATTGTAAAGAATAAGGGTATTACAGGGGTAATTTCGGCAGATGATTTTGTGGCTGTGGGTATGATAAGGAATTTACATCAAATGGGACTTAAATGTCCCGATGATATATCCATTATGGGAATGGGAGATTATTATTTTGCCAAATGGACTGTGCCTTCAATCACAACTGTGAAATTACCCTATTATGAAGTCGGTGTTCGCCTGGCACAATCTCTTATTAACCAAAAGAAATACCCAAGACTTATGCCTATATTAATTGAAAGAGAATCGGTTAAAAAAATATAATATATAAATATAAGATATTATAGGAGATACTATGGATTTTTTTCCTTACGGTGTTCAATATTACAGACAGCCTACTCCTCTTCCGAGTGAATGGAAAGAGGATTTAAAAAACATAAAGGATGCGGGATATACCCATATTCAACTCAGACCTCAGTGGAAATGGGGTGAGAGAGAAGAGGGGAAATATTTTTTTGATGATATTGATACCCTTATGGATTTAGCCTATGAAACAGGTTTAAGGGTTATACTAAAGCCTATGGTGGAATGTGCTCCCGATTGGATTTTTGCTCTCTATGGCGGCAGTCGTGTAGGTTTTCGCGGTGTGCCTATTCCTCCTATAGCTCACGGTGCTTTTTATGTTGGCGGTTGGCTTCCTTGTTTTGACAATCCTGTGGTAAAGGAAAGGTCAGCGGGGTTTGCAAAAGCTTTAGCGACAAGATTTAAGGATCACCCGGCTTTATGGTTTTATAACGCTTGGAATGAGCCTCGTTCACGACCTACAGGTCAATGTCAATGTGAACATTCAAAAAAGTCTTTCAGAGAATATCTTAAAAGGAGATTTCATACAATAGAAGAATTAAACGAGTTTTACGGAAAAGCTTATACTTCTTTTGAGTTTATAGACCCTCCCTGCTCTGTTACGGATTATGTGGAAATGATGCTTTGGCGAGAGTGGGCGGCAGTGGCAGTCAGTGAGCATGTTAAAAATATATATGATGCTCTTAAATCAGCGGATCCTCAAAAGACCGTTATGTGCCATGTAGGTGGTTGTCAAATGGTAAACGACCCTCTTGACGATACTACCAACGATATGTTAAACGCTTCCGTGGTGGACTTTTATGGAACCAGCTTTCCCGTTGCCCTTGAGCCGAAAAATATGAGAGAGACAGTTACGCCTATGATAATAGGTGATTGGCTTAGAAGAGTTGATAAAAACTTTTGGATTCAGGAGTTTTATCCTTGTCAAGAAGAATGGGGGAAAGAACCAAAGGACAGTAATTTACGACGACTTTTGTGGCTTTCTGTTGCTACAGGTTGTAAAGGTTGGACCTACTGGCAATACAGGAGCGAGCGAGTGGGCAACGAATCCAACGGTTGGGGTATGAGAGAGATAAGCGGAGAGGAAACAGAGAGAAGCAAGGTTTGTGATGATATAGGACTAAAATTAAGGGAAATCGGCTCTCTTTTGGTGAAGACGGAGAGAAAACCGACACAGGTTGCCCAAATATATCATACAGAACAAGATCTCCTGTCCCGCCTGGAAGAGTGGACGGAAAACTTTGTGGATGACGATAAAAGGGGAGTTCCTTATAAATACAAAAAAACTCTTGTAAATGAACATGTTATGTTTTCTTCATGCCTTGAAAATGGAATGGATTTTGTCACTTGGGATGATGATTTTTCAAAATATAAACTTATCTGTTGTGGCGGAGAAGAGATAATAACTCCGGAAATGGCAAGAAAACTTAAAGATTATGTAAAGAAAGGCGGAAACCTTTATGTGGAATATCCCTTTGCGGAAAGAGATGTGACAACCTGGGTGTCTCCGAGAAGGCCCAATAACGGCTTGGAAGAGCTTCTTGGCATAAGAGAAACAGCTCTTTATAAAGAGATCCACAGTGCAACTATTGATAATGTGACATTTAAGGACATTCCTATTTATATTAAAGCAAAAGTTGTGGGAGATGTAAAGGTCTTCGGTAATTGGGATACGGGCGAGCCCTGTGCCTTTGAAAAGAGTTTCGGAAAGGGAAAAGTTTTTACTTCTCTATCTCCCGTATGCTGTGGGGACGAACAAGAAAAAGGGATAATTTCTCATATAGCTAAATATATTTATAATAGTATAGGAATAGGTCCTCTTTTGCCTACGGGCTTGTTTAAAATAGAGAGAGCGGATGAAGAAAGCAATAAGAGTATCACCTTTGTTTTTAATTTTACCGACAGCCTCCAACCTGTTGATATTTCCGGCTGTAAAATAGTAGACTGTGATAAATGTAAAATAGGAGAGGGAAAAGCACAGATAAACACAGGTGGCTTTGTGGTATATTGTTGATTAAATAGAAAGAATTGTTAAATATAGGTAGGTGCGAGACGATAGGCTTCTATCGTATATTTAGTAAATGTAAAAAAGAAAATCCCTATATTTCTTAAGAAATAAATAATTTTAAAAATTTTTAAAAAAATAGCTTTTAAACCCTTGACAAAAAAGATTATTTGTGGTATAATATATATGTAAGTGGTTCATTTAAATGAACCAGTTAGACTAAAAAATCAGGAGAATACCATGAAAATCTTAAAAGGATTTACCCTAATAGAATTGTTGGTGGTAATCGCCATTATCGCTATTCTTGCTGCAATTCTATTTCCCGTTTTTGCTCAGGCAAGAGAAAAAGCAAGACAAGCAAGTTGTTTGTCAAACTGTAAACAAATCGGAACAGCTCTTCAACTCTATGTTGATGACTATGACGAGACAATGCCAATAGGTTTGGTAGGTGACAGAACAGTGGGTGACGATACATATCCTCACCACTATTTCTTTATCTACCCATGGGTTTGTGCTGCTCCCGGAACTTACTGGTCAACATGGATGGACGAAATATTTCCTTATGTGAAAAACATAAATATGTATAGATGTCCCAGCAGTGCTAATAAATGTGCGGTATGGTTTGATAACAACAACAAACAAGGTTTGGCAGGTTACGCTGTTAATTTACAGTTATGTGGTGGTAGTGAAGATAATCCTGCCATGGCTTATACGATGGCACAATTCGTTCGTTCTTCAGAAACCGTATTTATCTGTGATGCTATGCAACCCGGTTCACAAACCGTAGCAACTATGTTCCCTGCATTGATTCATTACTGGGAAGGGGGAAACGCAGGAAAAGCTTTTAGACACATGGAAGGTTTGAACTATACCTTTGCTGATGGTCACGCCAAATATTATAAGAAAATGGCAGGTCCCGGTCTTAACGGAAATATGTCAGACGGTAAGAATTGTCAATACTGGGATCCAACTTATAACGGTTAATTATTGGTTTTTCAAAGAGTGTCAAATACACCGGCACTCTTTTTTTTAAGGAGCTTTATATGAAAATCTTGTTTATTGTTTTTTTTATATTAGTAAGTGTTATGGCTTTTGCTGAAGGGGAGAACATAAAATTAGACTTTAGGGCAAAAATGCCTTTTGCAATTTTCTATAAAGGTGAAGACATAAGCGGCACTTTGTCTATGAACAAAACCAATGAGGACAACTTCGGTCGTGCCAAACTTTCCTTTTCTTTTTCCGATGGATTTAACAATCCTATTGATGTAAAGGTGCCGGATATAGTTTTATCTGATGAGAATAATTGGCAAAGTGAAATAAAACTGCCGGCGGTTAACGGATATGTAAAAGTTAAGGCAGATTGTGAGTTTTTACGAATATCTCCTCCCCAAATACAAGGGACAAAGGAATTTAGCTTTTCATATGCCATAGTTCCCAATAACTATCAAGATTTTAAGGATGTGGATAGTCCTTTTGGTATATGTGTAGGTTTTAACCAAGCTCCCGAATTAACGGATGAAATGATTGATGTGGGAAAGGTTTTGAAAAGATTAGGCATAGAGTATATGAGAGGGGGAGAGCCTAAATTAGACGATATTTGTATCGAAGTGGCAAAGGCCAACAAACTCTGTTATATGCCTGTGTTTACCGATATGGGAAAACCCACATGGGACTATTTTGAAAAGCTGAAAGCCGAAGGTATCACAGAGGTGGATAACTGGGACTTTGCCTCTTATATAGAAGATTACGGTAAATATGCCAAAAAATACGGTGATTATATAGATTATTATGACCTCTGTAATGAGGTGGGTAATTCAGGTTTCAGAGTTTTGTGGTCCTTTTATAAGGGTGATGCCACAAGTGTATATTTCCGTTGGCAAGAGCAAATAGCAAGACTTATAAAGAAAAATGATAAGGACGCCAAAACTGTTTGGGAAGACGCAGGTATGTTTCCTATGACAAGAGAGGCCATTATGGATAATGTGGATCCGGACACCATTGACGCCATAAGTCCTCACCCTTACTCTTTGGACAGAAACTGCCCCTATCCGGAGGATATGTTTATATTGGAAGATTACTCACTTATAAGAGAATTTTGCAGAAATCACAATTTTAAACAGCTTCCCGTCATAGTGGGAGAGATTGGTTTTTCTTCTTTTAATAAGGATAAATATAACGAACCGGGCCTTTATTTGTATACTGCAATGGATGAATATGAACAGGCAAGGCTGTTGGTTCGTGCTTTGGTTCTTCACTATTCTATGGGTGCAGAGAAGATATTCTATTACCAAGTAGGCTCCGGGCCGGATAAGGCTTGGTGCGAACATAACTTTGGTATTTTGGCAGACGTGCCACAACCCAAACCTTCAGCCGTTTCCTATGCCAACCTTATCCATCGTGTTCGTGGCTGTGAGTGGATGGGAAGATATTATAAATTAGATGGAACTTTTGGTTTTGCTTATAAGAAAGGAAATAAGGCATCTCTTATATGTTGGACAAAAGGAAATACAAGAATGTATTGGGTTGATGGTGTAAAAACCCCTATTGAAGAGATACATCTTTATGACATGTATGGAAATGAACTTCCCAAACCCAATAAAGATGAAAACAACACAGTTTGGGTGCCCATAGGTCCCGATCCGGTCTACCTTGAAGGCATAAATGTGGAAGATATTCAAGGGTTATGTTTATCAAATAAGTAAGAATAGAAATAAAATGCTACACTTCGGTGTAGCATTTTTTATTATTTGATATTTGGTAATAAATATGATATAATATTATTAAGTATTAAGTAATAAAATAAAAGGAAATAATTATGTATTCAATTGGCAGAAAAGAAGAATTTTTAAAGAAATTATTAACCAAACCTAATGATAAGACATTTCAGTTGAGGTGTAAGACCGTCAAAAACGGCTGGGGGGAGATTGGTTTTAACCATGGTGTGGACAGTGACACCATTAACCTTTACGGACGGGAATGTTCCTACGGTATTGGTATGCATTCACCGGCAGAGGTGGAGTTATACATTAAAGGGCTATACACTCGTCTTACCTGTTTTGTAGGTCAGGAGAGCAACAGGATTACCAAACTTTTTAACCAAAAATATTTAACTTACAAAATCCTTGGTGACGGAAAAGAGCTTTGGTTGGGTGAAGGGAAAGTGGATTATCACTCTGTTGATATAGACATAACAGGGGTTCAAACTCTTACTCTTATGGTTTACTCTCCTGTTGATGATAACAACTTCGGTCATGTGGCTTGGGGAGATTTAACTCTCTACAATTCTCTCGGAAAAACCCTTTGTGTGGGAAAAAATTTCTCTGAAAACAGATATCCCTTGAGCTTCTGTTACGGTGGTGAGTTTTCGGGAGATTTTCTTTACAAATGGGATTTTAAGTGTGAGAAGGTTGAGGGTAATTATAAAGTCACATATCAGGATCCGGAGACAGGGTTGGCTCTTATTATAGATATTATTGACTATAATGATGATGCTGCCCTATGGTGGGATGTTTACTTTGAAAACAGGGGAGAGGCAAACACCAAGCAAATCTCTCAAATAAAAGTTTTGGATTATGATTTTGAGGATTTTGACAATGCTACTTTCCGTTCCGCAAAGGGTTCCAACTGTCTCATAAACGATTTTGAGCCTGTTTGCGAAACTTTTAAAACCGGTGAAACCATTGACCTTTACACAGAGAACGGACGTTCCACAAATTACCACATGCCTTACTTTAACATTAACGGTAAAGAGAAAGCTGTCATAGGTGCTATGGGTTGGTCCGGTCAATGGAGAGGCAGGTTTACAGGCCTCTCTCATACTATCCAGAATTGTGCCATAGGTCTTGACGATTATGTGGACTTCTATCTTATGCTTGGGGAAAAGGTCCAAGTGCCTTCCATGTCTTTGGTGTTCTCCGACGGTGATTTTGAAGAAAATCAAAATGATTTCAGAGGCTTTTTGGTTGACCATATTATCCCGGAAGACAAGTTTTCTGACAATCCTCTATACAATATCCGTGGCAAGCAGATAAAGCCCGCACCCATTTGTGTTATGGGTTGGGGTGGAATGAAAACTTCCGAATATGAAAAGAGAATTGAAGTCATAAAAAAGCACAAGCTTCCCTACGAGTATTATTGGATGGATGCCGGTTGGTATGGGCCTGAGGACTCCTACTCTCCTGACGAGCATACAGGCGACTGGGCTATGCACGTTGGAAATTGGCAAGTGAACCCCAAGGCTCACCCCAAGGGTCTTCGTTATTTAAGTGACAAGTTTGCCGAAATAGGCTTGAAATTCCTCCTATGGGTGGAGCCTCAAAGGGCTGTCTATGGAACTCCCGCTTACAAGGAGCACCCGGAATTTTGGTTGGGAGAGCGTAAACCCGGTTCAAATCTCTATCTCAATCTTTCAGATGACAGAGCTTGCGATTGGTTAATAGATTTTATCAGCGGTCTCATAGAAAAGTTTAACATTAAATGTTTCCGTGAAGACTACAACTTTGACCCTCTTGCCCCATGGAGAGACTTGGACCAAGAGAATAGAAGGGGTATTACAGAAATAAAAGCCGTAAACAACGGTTATAGATTTTGGAAAACCTTGCTTGAGAGATTTCCCGGTCTCATTATAGACAATTGTGCCTCCGGGGGAAGACGATTGGATATAAATATGGCTAAACTCTCTTTCTCCCTTTGGCGAACCGATTACCAGTGTTTCTTTGATTACGATCCTATGGGACCTCAACTTGCCCAAAACTGGATCTCACCCTGGAACATTAACGCCTCTGCGGGAACACAGGAGTTCCCTCTTGACACTTTCAGAATGAGAGCTTGTATGGCAACAGGCTACTGTATGCACCTCTTTAGCTATGAGGCAAGACCTGTAAAAGATGATTATCCATACGATTGGCACAGACGAATGCTCTTGGATTATGCAAGGATAAGACCCTATTTCTACGGAAAATATTATTCCATTATGCCTGCCGAGTTTAATTACAATATTTGGATTTCTTATGAAATGTATAGAGAGGACCTGGATGAAGGTTGTGTTTTTGTGTTCAGGGAAGAGAAGTCCAATTATAAAACCTGTGATATGGTTTTGAAAGGTATTAACCCGGATAAAATATATATAATAGAAGATTTGGATGATAATACTGCCTTTGAGATGAAGGGCTCTGATCTTCTTGAAAAGGGAATTGAGGTAAGCATTCCCAATAAACTTGAAAGTAAATTATATGTATTTAAGGGGAAGTAAATGAGAAAACAAAAAGGGTATATTCCTTGGGTTAATACTTGGATTTACGGTGAAGATGGTTTGCCAAGATTATTGCTTGTGGGTGATTCCATTGCTTGGGGTTATTCTGTTAAACTGGACGAATATTTGAAAGGTAAATATTTTGTGGACAGAGTTGCCACAGCCGCAACCTTGGATGATGAGTATTTTTGGAAAAATATAGATTTAATCTTAGGTGAAAATGAATATGAGGTAATCCTTTTTAACTCCGGACTTCACGGTGGGCATCTGTCTTTATCCGAATATGAAAAAGGGATAGAGAAGTTTTCTTTAAGGCTGAAAGAGACGGGGGCAAGATTGATCTTTGCAACAACAACCCCATATTGGGAAGGGGATAAAATAGATAAAGTTTTTGAACCTGATGAAAACGGTCTATATGTGAACGAAGGCAAAATAGGGGATGATTGTAACAAGGTTATCCAAAGGAATAAAATAGCCCTAAATATAATGAATAAATATAATATAGAAGTCCTTGACCTGTTTTCCTTTGTGAATGGGGTAGTGGAATACAGAAGCGGTGACGGAGTTCATTATAACGAAAAAGGTTGGAATGCCTTGGCAAAAGAGATATTTGAATATCTAAATAAAAAATAAAAATAATTGATATTTATTTATCTAAAAATTTGATTATTTTTATTTTTTATGGTATAATAATATTTGATAATATAGGTATTTATGGAACTATTTTTGTTTTTAAAATGTCTGTATTATTAGATTAAAAATAGGAGAAAAATAATGAAAAAAGGTTTTACCTTAATCGAGTTATTGGTAGTAATTGCAATCATTGCAATTTTAGCTGCCATTCTTTTCCCCGTGTTCGCACAGGCAAGAGAAAAAGCAAGAGCCGCCAGTTGTTTAAGCAACACCAAGCAATTTGGAACTGCTTTACAACTGTATATGGACGACTATGACGAAACCTACCCGCCGAAGACAAGTTTGGATTCTGCAACTCAACCGGCAGATACAAACTACCCTTCACGCAAGTTTGCAGGTATGTGGGCTGACTGGTGGTTTGGAGGACCTCAATACTCATGTTGGATGGACTGTATTTACCCTTATGTAAAGAACATAAATATGTATATTTGTCCTTCCGGTAATAAGAAGTTTCCGGGATATGGATATTCTTCTTGTATGATGGGTCTTTACAACAACAACGGTGATACGAGCACTTGGGTTGCTCCCACTGCCGCTATGATTCCTTCCACCTCCGAGACAGTTTGTTTTGCCGACTGTGCTCAAACAAGTGGTGGCGGTATCATAAACATTGAGCCTAAGCACTTCTGGACAGAAGCTGAATTAACAGCCGGTGGCTTTGAAAACTTCTATACAGCAGTTGCCGGATGGAAGAGTTCTTGTCGTCACAACCAAGGTGCCAACTTTACAATGGCTGACGGTCACGCCAAGTTCTACAAGGACGGTCAAGGTCCTCTCGAGTTCCACAACGATCAATTTGGTGTGACCAGCAGATGGTGGAGATTTACTCTTCAAAACTAACATTAAAATTTTATAAAGAGCGTTGAAAAACGCTCTTGTTTTAAAAAATTATACCATTTTGAGAAAAATTCAAAAAAATTCTAAAAAATATGTCTTTTTTGATTTTTTGAACTTGTATTTTTTGTTTTTTTATGGTATAATAAATGTGGCATTAAATAAAAACTTTATGGAACTTTTTTGTTTTTATATAAGTCTTTATTTGTGTTAATATATTTTTAGGAGAAAAATAATGAAAAAAGGTTTTACCTTAATCGAGTTGTTGGTAGTTATAGCTATCATAGCTATTTTGGCTGCCATATTGTTCCCTGTTTTCGCACAGGCAAGAGAAAAAGCAAGAGCAAGTGCTTGTTTGTCCAATGTAAAGCAAATCGGAACAGCTCTTCAACTTTATGTTGACGACTATGACGAAACACTTCCTCCCATGAACCTTTACACACAAACAGTTACAGCAGGTTACCCCACAACACAATTAGGACCTATGCAAAACAATAGCTACGGTTGGTTTTTCTGGTCTTGGGCAGACTCAATCTTCCCTTATGTTAAAAACATAAATATGTTTGTTTGCCCTTCCTTTAAAGTAAAGAACAGTGTTTACAACAGATACCAAATGGGTTATGGTTACAACTCTTACTTATACAGAGACGCTTACCCTAACCAAAACGAAACCAATATGGGTGTTTCAAGAGTTTTCAGTTTAGGTGAAATTAAGAACTCATCCGAAATGGTATTTGTTGCCGATACTTCTATGAACTATGCAGATTTTTGTGGTTACTTATCACAAGAAGCAAGACCTGAGTTTATCTTAGACCTTTACAACTACGGTTGGAAGAAAGGTAACCGCCACAACGATGGTGCCAACTTCTGTATGGCAGACGGTCACGCCAAATACTACAAGCCCGGTAACGGACCTATGGGTAAAGATGCTGACGGAAACTACCTCTACGCATGGCAATCCCCATGGTGGAACCCGGACCAACAATAAAAAATATAAGAGCGTTGAAAAACGCTCTTTTTTATTTGTTTTTATGATTAAAAACGATATTTTCAAATTATGAAAAAATATATTTGTTTATTTTTACTGTTCCTATTGTGCTATTGTGTTCTTGCAAGAGAGGAAGACCCTTGCCAAACCGAGGGAAACAGGCTTTTATATTACACACTCAATGAAAAGGTGACCAATCTCTATGAAAGGCGAGATATAATGACCTTTTGCGAAAATTCCTTTTGTAATAAAAAGTGTGAGACTCTGATACTTCCCATTTATGCTCTAAGGTTTGAAAAATATTCCCTTTGTAATAATTCCAAGCTTAAAGAGTTGACCCTAAGCCCCTACACTCAGTTTGTCGAAGAATGTGCTTTTGCGGGAAATTCTTTTGAAGAGTTCAAAATGTCCCCTTTGGAATTTAAAGATTATAAGGAGATGAATAATTATTATTTGGGTTTGTGTATCTCTTTGGGGCTTATAAGAAAAGATACGACTTTACTCGATCCTTATGAATATAACCCCTCTGTGCCCACCCTTGTTTCCATACTTCCGAGAAGGCTCTATAATTTGGTTTCATTTAAATACAAAGTTGAAAATGGGGTTTTATATACATATTCGGGACTTTCTTTGGTGGCATATCCTGCTATGAAAAAGCTTGAGGAGTTTACTGTCCCTAACAGTGTTATGAATATTTATGACGGAGCCTTTAAAAATTGCCCTAACCTAAAAACAGTTTATATCCCCGGAACTGTATTAAACATAGGGGATAGAGCTTTTGAAGATAATCCAAACTTGGTTTTACAAGTTCATAAAAATTCAGAAGCTTATAAATATTGTTTAAATCATAAATTAAAATACAGTTTTGTGTTATAGAATTAAAAATGATAAAAAAATATCAAATTAAATTTGCATATTGTGTGGGTTTTGTGTTATAATATATATGGAAGATAGATTTAGAGGAACAAATATGGGTTTTTCTGAGTCTAAAATATAGAAAACAAATTAGGAGAAAAAATGAAGAAAGGTTTTACTTTAATCGAGTTGTTGGTAGTTATTGCTATCATAGCAATTTTAGCTGCCATATTGTTCCCTGTGTTCGCACAGGCAAGAGAAAAAGCAAGACAAGCCAATTGTCTTTCAAACTGTAAACAGTTAGGCACGGCTTTAATGCTTTACGTTGACGACTATGACGAGACGGTTCCTCCATTGGAAGACTCTTCTATCACAAGAACTTCAATGTTGGCTGACTCAACTCTCAAAAATTACCCTTCCGCACTTTTCGGAACAGATGACTGGGCTGTAGGTTGTGGTGATGTATGGTGTTGGGGTGACTGTATATTCCCTTATGTTAAGAACGTTCAAATGTATGTTTGTCCCAGTGGTGGAAAGAACAGATACGGTTACGGTTACAACGGAATGTTGGTTGGTGGTTTCCCACACTTTGACGTAAACTACCAAAACTCAATAGGAATAGTTGCTCAAACAGGTCCTACTCCCACATGTTTGGCACAGTTAAAGAACACTGCCGAATTGGTAGCATTCTGTGACACAATGCAATATGTAGGTGCCGGTGCAAGAGGTTCCATCACCATGGGTCCCGTTCTTGCTTACCAAACAGCCGTTCAAGGCAGTCAATTCTTACAACCTAACAGACACAACGGTGGTATGAATTACACATACTGTGACGGTCACGCCAAATACAGTAAACTTCACCAAGGTCCTTCTTCAGTTGGAGAATGGTCATGGGGTGACGGAATCCAATACTGGGATCCCGCTTACTACAATTAGGATAATATAACAAAGGCTTAGCGAATGCTAAGCCTTTTTTTTGTGTTTTAGTAGTGTAATACGGGCATTATGTGGCAGGTGAATTCGGGGATGGTAAATTTTATTTTATTACCTTCTTTTGTGAAAGCTATTTCCTTGCCCTCAGGTTCAATGGTAATTGACTTAATTTCCTTAGGAACATCAATTTCCACACAAACATTTTGTATAGGCATCAATTCCTCAATAACTTCAACCTTATTTGGATTCCAAACAAAGTTTTCGTCCTTTGGGTTAAATTCCTTTTGCTCTCCTCTTAAACTCTTGTTTGCATATAGAAGGTGAAGGACATATCGGTTTTCTTCCTTTTGTTCAGTTAAGGTCACTCTTCCCGCAGAAGGCATATTGGTTTTTACTGCTCTTGAAGGGAGCATTAAATCTATAGCTTTCTTTGCCAATTTTTTATATATTATTTCAGCGTAGGTGCCGTATAATTCAAATATCTGGTGAGCAAAGTAGAGAATGTTTTTGTCCTTATTGAGAACTACTCCCGGGTATCCGTTAATTTTATCATAAGGAGCGTGCTGGTGTGAACAGAAGTGTTTCCAATTCTTGTTGAAATAGGGGTCCCAAATGTCAGCTAAGGATGTTCCGTCGGTTAATTCTACAAGTCTTGCCTGTTTATACATAACCTGTGGACCTGTGTAGAAATCAAGAGCCATATCCCCCTTTGCTTGTATGTAGTCCGGTTGGAATTTATTCATACCAAGGTTTTTGGCACCTATGTTAAAGGCAAATTCGTCTTTATCTGCCCATAAACCTGCGTCACCGGAGAGGATTAGCTTTCCGCCTTGTGCCAAATAGCTGTCGATTTTGGTTTTTAATTCTTCGTCTACTCTGATAGTGTCTGCCAAAATGAGAAGCTTGTATTTATCAAAATCAGCATTTTTGTCAACAAGGTCAAAGAGATAACCGCCTTCAAGGAGAATTCTTCCCGCAGCTGTGTCTTGGTCACGAACTCCTGAGATACTCTCTTGTGAAAGAAGACAAATGTCGGCAACATTTTCTACATTGTCACACCATGCCTCTTTTGCTTCCACCTCTTTATAAGCTTCACCTATGAGCTTGTAAGTGGTTTCGTCAAATTTTCCTCTTGGGTGTAATTGGTCACCTATGGAACATTTTGAGCCGAAAGCAAGCATCTGCATACATTCAAATTTTAGAGCTTCCGGGGTTTTATATCCTCCGAACTCTCCCCAAGTGGTGTGGAACTTACCTGTCATTCCCAAAAAGTCAAAGCCTGTGTATTTGGCAAATTTAGCGGAAATGGGGAAGTGATCGTATCCCCAACCACCTGTGGGAAGACTTTCAAGCTCAAGGTGAGAGAAATAATTGTTGATAATTCTCATATCATGCTTGTCAACGTGACCTGAATTGTGGAAAACAGGCATGTCCGGGTTAGTCTTCTTACAGGCTTCTGTGGTCCTTCTGTAATATTCTTCAAGAACATGTTCGGCACATTTCATTCTGTCTTCGTGTTTGGTGACATCAAGATTGTGGTCTTTCATCCACTTAACACAGGTAGGACATACACACTCTTTAAGAGAAATGATGTCAAGGAAAATACCGTCACAGTTGGGGTATAATTCCACAACTTCTTCTATTTGTTTGCAGAGATAATCCAAATATTTTCCGTTAAAACAAATTCCTCTTAATCCGTCGGGTGCGAAATCTTTTTTATTTTGTTCCCACCATTCAAGACCGGGGTTAACGTAACGCCACTCTGGGTGCTTATCAAGGATAGCCATATCAATTCCCGCGGAAACATATATGGGAGCATTAACATCTATTTCTTTACAGGCTTTATACTGCTCGTCTAAAAGGTTGCAAGTGAGATAGGGGTGGGGAATTCCAACCTTTGTGGGGAAGTAGGAAAGACCGTGGTGACACTTTGCAAAAATGGTTATGGAGTTGATGTGAGCATCTTTGAGAGTTTTTTGCCAATGCTCTTTGTTAAACTCAGATCCTATACCGGGAATGTCCGGTGAGGTGTGAAAGTCAAGGTGAATTTGTCTGAAACGTAAATGATGTTTGTTCATAGTTAATCCTTTATTGTAATACTTATACTACTTATATTATATATAATAATTGATTTTAATTTCAAGTTTTAAAGAATTTTGTGAACAACACTGTTAAAAAAAATAGGTATGATTTTAAACATATAAAATATTTATGAGTTTGTATGCTCTTATTTTTTTATATTTTTTTAAAAATGTGGTATAATAATATTGTGGGCTATGCAATGGCTTGTATTTTTACAAGAGGAAAGTCCGAGCTCCACAGGACAGGGTAAAATTAAAACATCAAATCACCAAAAAGACCGATTTTTTGTAAGAAATTTCGTATTGTA
>JAFSVJ010000099.1 GCA_017445025.1 Abditibacteriota bacterium
AAGATTTTGATTTTTGTATTTTGATTTTTGATTATTGATTTTAATTTTGTGACTTAACAAAATTAATAGTATGGCACGTAGCCGGTTTTTTCTATGAGATATTGACCTTCCTCGGAGCAAACCCAATCAATTAGTTTTTTCACATTTGGATTTGGGTTCCCTTTCCAAGTGACTGCATACAAATTTTCCACAATGGGATATTTCCCCGATCTGATATTTTCCACAGTAGGGGCAACTCCGTTTATTGATATCATTTTAACATCCGGACGATTGATAATAGTGTCCAAATAATATCTAAAGGAAAAGCCTATGGCACCCTTGCTGTTTTTATAATCCGCAACTTCTGTGATTATACCTACCATCAAATCATTTACCTCTGACCTGGGAGGGTCTGCAGGTTTCATATTCCCCATAAATTTTAAAAATTGGGATTGGGAACCGCTGCCGGGATTTCTCTGATAAGGAATAATATCACAATCGTGAAAGCCCAATTCTTTCCAATTTGTTATTTCTTTTGAGTAAATTTTCCTTATTTGGTCTTCTGTTAAATCATTCACATCACTTTTTTTGCTAACAAAAAACACAAAGGCTTCCTTGCCTATGGGAGTAAAGACAAATTCCGTGCCTTGAGACTTAGCATATTCTATTTGTTCTTTAGAAGGGTAAACTCCAAAGAAAATATCCGTTTTTCTGTTTGCCAAAGCTCTGTATCCGGCGGGGGTGTTTAAATAGTTAAAAGCTCCCACATAATCTTCATATTCTGCCAATCTGAAAGCACTTTTAGGGTAGACAGCACGGACGAAAGCGGAATAGACGGGGAAAAGGGCGGCGGCACCGTCCACTTTAGGCAAGTTCTCGGTTAATTTTAGAGAGGATTCTTTGTCTAATGACACAACTTTTGAATCTTCTTCAAAGGGCAAATATTCTTCAACATTAATATTCACCGGCTTAACTTTGGCAACTTCGTCATTATATTTTTTTACCCAAAAAACACCCACAACAAGCCAAGAAACACATACAACCACTGCCGCAAAGGTAAGGGCTTGTTTGGTTCGTTTCGTCCATATTACGGGAATAAAGGCGAGAGGGGAGAGAAGACACGCCCAACCTATGAATTTTATATTTAAACCCATACTGAAAAAGGCACCGACTAATCCAAAGGAACAGGCGGCAAAAATCAAAGCCAAAGTTGCTATTATTTTACCTATCAAAATACCTATTTCTCTACGTTCCATTTATTTCTATCTCCATATTTTTTGATACAAAAACAAAACAGGTTTTGTTTAAAGCAAAGCCGGGTTTTATCTTGTTATAATCCTTATAATTTTTTGACATAACCTCATAGTTGATACTTCTTTGAGGAAAGCCGAAATCACCTATAATTATGGCGTCCTTGCTGTTTTTTTCCACATATTCGCAAATAAGCTTCGCCATATCTTTTTTAGGTGAATAATAAGGCACTCGAACCTTAACTTTATAACAATCTATATCTCTGTCCTCAGATTTTATAACCCACTTCTCAAGGTAAACCCGTGTGTCAAGGTCAATTTCCTCCACAGGTATTTTTGCACAGAGATTGTCATTACATTTCACCATATCCGTGATTTTATAAGTGAAGTCCTCCGTCACAATTTCCCCTAAATTATCCTTATTCACAGGCATTGACACTTTAACCGGGTTTTTACCTTCACTTTTGGGAATACTCTCCCCGAAATTAAAAGTCAAAAAAGCCGAAACACAGAACAATATAAGAAAAACATTTACCCATATTCCAAGTTTGCTCTTCTTTTTTATTGAAATAAAAAGATAAACAAGAGGCACAATAAAGGTCCAATACTGAGGAGAATAGGTTATAAGTTGAGTTATGGGGGACATTTCACATATATAAATTTGAATATAATAAACCGCTGCCGTAAAAACCGTTGGCACAAAAATAAATTCCATAAATCCTCACTTTCTTAATCTCTATCATAATTATTATATACTAACTGTCTAAAACTTGCAATTTTTTATAATTATATGATATAATACTTATAATAATAAAGAAGGAGATATATATGAAATCTATTTACTTGATAATTAGTTTGGTAGTTATCGGTGCATTGGTTTATTTCGTTGGAGTAGGAATGAAAAATAACGCAATAGCTTCAACCGAAATAACAAACGAAAAAGCTATGACACAACAACAACCTGTAGTGTATTTCACAAAAGACATATCCCCGGAAGGGTTAGATAGAGTTTACAAGGCCCTCAACAAAAAAGCCACAGGAAAAGTTGGTGTAAAAATATCTACCGGCGAACCCGGAGGTCACAACTTTTTAAACCCCGCTCTTATTGAAGGCTTGGTTAAAAGCGTCAACGGAACAATAGTGGAATGTTGCACAGCCTACGGTGGAAAAAGAGCAGATCCACAGTCTCACAAACAAGTTGCCCAAGACCACGGTTTTGGTTTTGCACCTGTTGACATTATGGACGAAAACGGATCTACAAAACTCCCCATCACCGACGGAAAACATCTAAAATTTGACATAGTAGGTAAAAATTTCAACAAATATGGCACTTATTTGGTTCTCTCTCACTTTAAAGGTCATGCCATGGGTGGTTTCGGTGGAGCCATAAAGAATATTTCCATAGGTATCGCTTCCTCTGACGGAAAAGCCTACATTCATTCTGCGGGCAAATATGAAAAAGTAGGTCAAGGCAACCACTTCGGTGCCAAACAAGACGATTTCCTTGAATCTATGGCTGAAGCTGCCAAAGCTGTTGCAGACCACAGAGCAGGAAGAATGATCTATATAAATGTTATGAACAATTTAAGCGTCGATTGCGACTGTGACAGCCACCCGGCACCTCCGGAAATGGTAGACGTAGGCATTTTGGCATCCCTTGACCCTGTAGCTCTTGACAAGGCTTGTGTTGACTTGGTTTACAAAGCCCCGGACGGAAAAGCACTTATTGAAAGAATGGAATCTCGTCATGGTATTCACACTCTTGACTATGCCGAAGAAATAGGGTTGGGTTCACAAAATTACAAACTTGTAGAATTAAAATAATCTTTTGGAGCTTCGGCTCCATTTTTATATATTTAGGAGCAAAAAATGAGTATACACACAAATAACTTTCTGTTTGAGTTGGAAAAACTAAAATTAATGCCTGCCATTACCATAAATGATGCAGACAAAGCTGTGCCACTCTGTAAAGCTTTGCTAAACGGAGGGCAAAAAGTAGCGGAAGTGCCTCTCAGAACTCCCTGTGCCATTGATGCCATTAGGAGAATAGCAAACGAAACTGATATGCTTATAGGTGCAGGCACAGTTCTTTCCATAAGCCAAGCACAAGCTGCCATAGACGCCGGTGCTTCTGTTTTAATATCTCCCGGTTTTAATCCCGATGTGGTAAAATATGCTCATGATAAATGTATAAACATTATCCCGGGGGTGGCAACTCCCACGGAAATTGAAATGGCTATGTCCTACGGAATAGACATTATGAAGCTTTTCCCCGCAGATGCCATGGGTGGACCAAAACTACTAAAATCCCTTTACCCTCCCTATCCAAAAGCTCGTTTTATACCTATGGGTGGCATAAGCGGTTCTAATATGAGAGAATATATGGCATGTCCAAACGTCTTTGCCTTAGGAGGAACTTGGATAGCCAGAAGCGGAATGATTGATAAAGGTGCCTTTGATGATATCGAGGAAACCGTTCGCCAATCCCTCTTTGCCATAAAGTCTATAACCAAAGGTAATTAATATGAACAAAAAAATAAAAGCCTTCGGAGAGGTTATGCTTCGCCTTATGGCTCCGAAAGGTGAAAGACTTTTAGGCTCCCGCAATCTAACAGCTACCTTCGGAAGCAGTGAATGTAATGTATTGGTATCACTTGCCAATATGGGTCTCCCCACAGGATTTATTACTCTTCTCCCTGATAATGAAATAACCCATAGCTTCAAAAAGGAATTGAGAAGTTTTGAAGTTGATACTAATTTCATTATAAAGAAAGAAGGCAGATTTGGAGTTTACTATATAGAGCAGGGCTCCAATATGAGAAGCACCAAAGTCATATACGACAGAGATTACTCTTCTGTTTCCCTCGGAAAACCGGGAGACATAGATTGGGAGAAGGCTTTTGAGGACACTTATTGGTATCACATATCAGGTATAACTCCCGCATTAAGCGAAAGTTTGTGTGATTTGGCATTTGAGAGTGTTTTATGTGCCGATAAGATGAATATTCCCATATCCTTTGATTTAAATTACAGAGGAAAATTGTGGAAATGGGGAAAAAGCCCCTGTGATATTATCCCAAAATTCACAGAAAAAGCCTCTGTTATTATAGGGACAGAAGAAGATTTTAATACATGTTTGGGAGTGGAAGGCAAATCCCCCAATGAAATTTTATCAAAAGCAAAAGAGATTTGTCCAAAAGCAGAAACCCTATCCATTATAAATGTTCAGTCCAAGTCAGCCAATTATAAGATTTGGAAAGGAGAAATGCTTTTTAAAGGTAATTATTACGAAAGCGAAGAATATACCATATATAATATTTATGACGGAATAGGTGGCGGAGACGCTTTCTCCGCAGGGTTAATTTACGCACAAAACAACTTTGACGAGGGAGAGAGTATTATCAACTTTGCCATCTGTGCGGGCCTTATGAAGTATACTTTTGTGGGAGATTACAACCTTGCCACAGTTGAGGATATTTTGAACGTTATGAAAGGTAATAAAGGTAGTATTAATAGGTAAATGAAATAAACTCATAGGCGGAAAAATTAAAATGAAATAATTTAATCATAGGTGGAAAATAAAAACACAAAGGACCGAAAAAATCAATTTTTCGCAAGAAATATGAAATGTAGTCGTCGACTGTAGACTCGCAGAATAAGGTTATTTTTAAGGCGTTAGCCATTAAAAATGTTCTTAGGCGAGAATTGTCAAGGAGACACGAAATGACATATTTTGTTAAGCGAAAAATTAGAGATTTTCGAGGGATTTGTTTTTTTATTTTATTAAATATTAAATCTAAAACATATACTTAATCATAAACAATAATTAGGAGTTAAAATGAAATATTTAATCATAGGTGGAGGGCCTTGTGCCGACTCCGCAGCAAAAGAACTAAGAAAAGGGGATCCGAATGCAGAAATAACTATCCTAACAGAAGAATGGCACCCGCCTTACAGACGACTGTCTCTTACCAAACAGGCATGGGATGTGCCTTTTGAAAATATATCTCTAAAGACAGAAGACCAAAATATTATAATAGAATGTGGATTAAAAGCTATTGACATTGACCCAAAACAAAAACTCCTCACCTGTGAAACAAATGAAAAGCAAGAATATCATTTGGTAGACCCTATTTACAAAACCTATGAATATGACAAGCTTCTCATTGCCACAGGAATAAGACCGAGAAAATTAAATTTTAATGAAGATATTATTTATTTAAGAAATTACAGCGATTTTTGCTATCTGAAAAGCCAAATTGAAGGAAAAGAACACCCCCATGTTCTTATTATAGGTGCCGGCTTTACGGGATTAGAGCTCGGAGCCGAGCTTGCCAAACGTGGTGCCAATGTGACTATGGTATACCCGGAGGACTTGCCTTGCAGAAACATACTGCCCTTAGATTTTTGTGTTCAGATAGTAGAAACCATGAGAAAAAACAAGGTTTCCATGATTAGTGGAGAAACTGTAAAAGAATTCAAATATGAATCAATGGGTAATGAGTTTGCCACAAAGCGAGAAGGTTATAATGTGGTTTTAGAATCCGGCAGAACTGTGACAGAATACTTTGACGCTGTGGTGGCAAGTGTGGGAAACATACCCAACACTCTTTTTGAAGATAAAATCAATAACGACAGGGGTATTATTGTTAACGAATATTTGGAAACAAATATAAAAGATGTCTATGCCGCAGGAGATGTGGCAGTATTCCCCAGCACACTCTACGGACGCAATATGCGAAAAGAGTTTATGGACAACGCCATAAAAAGCGGTAAATGTGCCGCACAAAATATGTTAGGCACTCCCACAACCTATGATCCCATATTGAATACTTTTTTCGATGCTTTTGATATATCATATAAAGCTGTGGGCGAATATGGCATGAATATGTCAGCTTCATACAAAAACATAGATGGCGGAAGTGTAATTTTTTACAGAGAAGACAATATAATAAAGGGAATTGTCTTTTGGAAAGTGAAACCGGCTTTAGCCATAGCCACAACCTGTATTAAAGACAAACTCACCCTCTCCGACGACGAGTATCTTTATATGATGAAATATAAATAAAAAAATGAGCCTTTCGGCTCATTTTTTTATTCAAATCACAAATCACAAAATTGTCAAAATGCGTTCGACTAAGGTTGCCGGACCATGAAACCAAATTTGCGTCACCATAAAATTTGGAAATTAGGGAAGGAATATTTTCCGTAATAAAAATTTAGAGATTTTCGAGTTGAATTGCGGCAAAAAAGCATCGCTTTTTTGTAAAAACGACAACTGCTTGTCGTTTTTAGCAAGAGCCGGAAAATCTACGATTTTTCGGTGACCGACGGCAAAAATCTTTATCACTAAAGATTTTTGACTAGACATTTGGGATTTTATTTTTTAAAATGTGAATTAAAATTGCAAGTTAAACAAATAAAAAAAATAATAAACTGTTAACAATAAAATTTCTTTTTTTTAAAATTTATGGTATAATATAAGTGTAATAATAAATAAAAGAGGAAAAAATGAAAAAAATACTGTTATTGGTTTTGATTCTCCTTTGCTGCGGAAGCCTTTTCTCTGCTGATTTTGTGGTTAAAGGCGGTGTGCTGACCAAATGCAACAAGGACACTTCCTTCTTAAAGCTGCCCGACTCTGTCACCAATGTGGCTGAAGATGCCTTTGAAGATTTAGAAAATGTAAAGACTCTTTATATTTCTAAAAATGTCCGAAGTTGTGAAGCTTTTCCCGGGGGTATCGAAAAGATAGAAGTTGACCCGGATAACAAGATTTACAAAGCAAAAGACGGTGTTCTTTATACAAAGGACTTAACCAAAATACTAAAATACCCTGATAACAAAAAAGACATATCATTTGTTATTCCTTCATCTGTCAAATACATAAAATCCGGATGTTTCTGGGTTAATGATAATATACAGAAAATATCTTTCCCCTCCTCTGTTAACGAATTGGATATATTTTGTTTTGGGGGTCTTGACGAATTAAGTGAAATAGCGGTAGATACAGACAATAAAGACTTTGCATCAAAAGAGGGAATTCTCTTTAATAAAGATTTCACAACCTTAATATATTATCCGGAAGGAAAGGATGGTCAGTATTACACTATTCCTTCCTCTGTGACAAAAATAGCACCTTTTGCATTTAATTCAAACAAATCCATAAAAGAGATTACCATTCCTTCTTCTGTGTCCGTTATAGAAACATACGCTTTTGCGGGTATGACACTGCTTAACAGAATGTATATTCCAAAAAACGTTAAATTTATAGGTGCCAGTGCCTTTGAAGATTCCAACATTAAATATATGCTTATAGAACTTGATGATTTGGATGATTTGGATAATTATGATGACGAATTTGATGCGGGAGCCGATAATTTAAAATATGTTTTCCTAAAAACCCCGGATGCTGTTTACTCTTATGATGTCAAAGGGGATAAACTTGACGTTTTGGATGTGGACCCTGCCGATTACGACAGAGAAAACATGGATAAAATGGATAGTCTCTTGCAAAGCTAAATACAATAAAAAAGGAGCCTTTCGGCTCTTTTTTTTTAAACTTTCTCTTCAATAATATTAATTATCTGTGATATTGCATATAACGGAATATCTATAAGATTTTCTGTTTCTTTATAATCAGATAAAGACGTGCGAACACCGAAAGGTGGTTTATATTTTTCCATAAACAGATTAAGGCTTTTGGCTCTCAAATTGATATTCGCTTTTACCTCTATGGGAAATACCACATTTTCATAATCTCCAATAAAATCTATTTCACATTGAGATTTATTATAATAAGCTAAGTTTAAATCTTTTAATGCTATTAATTCTTGACAAACATATTGTTCGGTTAAAGCTCCTTTAAATTCCACAAAAATATCATTACCCTGCAATATGGTTTTGGGACTTATCTTTGCCATATTACTCAACAAACCAATATCATTAATAAAAACTTTGAATACATTTTTTTCTTTATAAGGTTCAATGGGAATTTTATAGCTTGATATTCTGTTAATTATCTTTATAAGCCCACAATCCCGAAGCCACAACAATGCATACTCATAATCACTTGCTCGAGACCCTTCTTTAATGGTTTTATACTGAAATTTATTGTTTTCTTTTGATAATTGTTCCGGTATTGATTGCCAAACATCTAATATTTTTGGTGTTGCACCACTTTTTGCATGTTTAGAAAAATCATTTTTATATGTTTGAAAGATTTTATTTTGTTCACCTCTGACTCTTTTATAATCTTCTGTCTCTACGAAGATTTGAACAACACGAGGCATACCACCAACTAAAAAATACTCTTTTAATTTCCTTATATAGTAATTTTTAAAATCTTTCATATAATCATATTTTCTTTCTCTTATAATATTAACATAATCCTCATTTCCGAAAGCTAAAAGAAATTCAATAAAAGTCATAGGATGTATTTCCAAAAAATCTACTTTACCTACCGGAAAATTAGTGCCTTCATGCAAAGCTAAACCTAAGAGAGACCCGGCACATATGACATGATATTCCGGTGCATCTTCGGCAAAATATTTTAGAGAAGATAAAGCTCGTGGGGACTCTTGCACTTCATCAAAAATTATTAATGTTTCTTTTGTTATCTTTTTTTGAAAATATATCTCTAATTCTCTAATAATGTGATTGGGAGTTATATTTCCCGAAAATATATTATTCATATCATCATTATTATCAAAATTAATATATATATAATCATTAAAGTATTTTTCACCAAATTCTTTCATAAGCCAAGTTTTACCGACTTGTCTGGCTCCGTTCAGAATTAAAGGTTGTCTGTATGGATCATTTTTCCAATCAATCAACTTTTCAATACAACATCTATACATACCAAAACCTCCTTTTGTTTACTATAATTATTATACCATAATTCAAAAAAAATAGCAACATTTATGGGCTAAATTTATATGCATTTTTCAAAAACTGCATTTTCGTGCTTAAAATTACACTTTTTTTAAGATAATTTTAACCTTTTTTCACACTTTTTTGGACATAAAAACACTACAATTCAACACTTTTTTTAAGATAATTTTAACTGTTTACCACACTTTTTTGGACATAAAAAAAGAGCCTTTCGGCTCTTCATTTAATGCATAATGAATAATGCAGAATTAACGCACAATGCACAATTTTTCCCCCCCTAAATCCCGGGTGGGTGGGTAGCTAAGAGGCTCCAAAAAGTTAAGCTTGCGAAACTTTTTGGAGAATGGCACACAACTCAGGGGTCCCCAAAAAATTGAGCAAAGCGATATTTTTAGGGGTTTGAGTAGGGGGGACTGACTGTATACTATAGCCAGCCTTAAAGTTTAGAGCTCACATAAATATTATGGCATTCATCATTAAATTATACATTGTGCATTATGCATTATTAATTAAATTTAATATCTATATCATCAAAATCGTCATTGGGTTTTGCGTTGTTTGTGGAAGGTGTATCGTTAAAAACAATCTCTATATCATCTTCCTCAGGGGCAGGGTTCATAATATCTATATTGGAAAGAGGAAAAAGATTTTTATTCTCCACAGACCAACGAGCAGCCTGTGCGTTCAAAGGGCTTTTGGGGTTATATTCCTTATACTGAATCATATCCCCGATTTGCACAATAACATCACTCAAACTCTCTCCCGCAGCCCAATGATCACCTATACAAATATATGATCCAAAGTTAGGGTGCCAAATAGGTGTCAAAAGGTTGCATTTTGGCTTTTCTCTGGGGTATTCGTTGGTTAAAGTTATTTCCGCTATATGTTGATGTCGTTCAACTATTTTTCCGTTTTCTATGCACAAACCTTTAAGATTAAAGGTCACTCTGTATTTTTCCGGAGGATTACCGTATATAGGTTCCACCTTTACATATTTGCTTCCGGTGAAATTTTCCTTTATCTTATTGTAATCTGCCATCATTCGTCTTTGTCTTGGTGTCATAATTTCCTCGTTTATTTAACTACAAAGTTTACAAGTTTTTTGGGGACTTTTATGGCTTTCACAATTGTTTTTCCTTCCAAAAGTCCTTTAATGGTTTCATTTTCAAGAGCTAATTTTTCCATTTCATCGGGAGTTGTATCTGCGGGGACGGATATTTTAGCTCTCACCTTTCCCAAAATCTGAATAACAATTTCTACTTCGTCATCCTTTGCTGCCTCTTCATCACAAACAGGATAAGGCATATCAAGGGTAAAACCTTCAAATCCATAGTCTTCCCAAATCTCGTCTGCCATGTGGGGAACAATAGGGCTTAACATAAGAATAAGATTTTCGCAAACTTCGCTAAATACGGCACTTTTTCCCGTTTCACCTAATTTATTATAAAAAGCTTGCATTTCGTTCAAAAGCTCCATAACCATAGCTATTCCTGTATTAAACTTGAAATCATTAATATCACTGTCAAGCTTTTTAATGGTTTGGTGAAGCTTTCTGCGAAGTGATTTTGCCTCTTTGTTTTGGGCAATCTCTTCATCTATCTTACCGGCATAATCTTTATCAAATCTATCTCTGTATCCGTCAAGGATTCTCCAAACTCTGTTTACAAACCTTGATGCACCAATCATACCGTCATTAGACCACATAATAGCTTCTTCAAAAGGTGAAACAAAAAGTTCATAAACTCTCAAACTGTCCGCACCAAACTGCTCAGCCATAGCATCAGGTGTAATAACGTTCTTCTTACTCTTGGACATTTTGGTAAATTTATATGTGACATCCCCGGGATCCATTTGTGCTTCTTCTTCGGGAGTAATAGGCACATAATCCTTGGTCTTTGTTCCGTCTTCTTTTATGAGTTGTTTGTGAGGGGTTTCCACCAAAACCATTCCTTGATTTTTCAAACAATAGAAAGGCTCAATAAAATCAATTAAACCTGCGTCATACAAAACCTTTGTCCAAAATCTGGCGTAGAGCAGGTGCATAACAGCGTGTTCTGCTCCACCTACATAAAGGTCAACAGGTAGCCAATAATTGGCAAGTTCTTTGTCAAAAGGCACATCATCTCTGTGTTGAGATGTAAATCTTAGGAAATACCAACTGGAACAGGCGAAGCCACCCATGGTGTCCGTTTCTCTCTTGGCGTCCCCACCACAAATGGGACATTTTGTGTTTACCCACTCGGGAATATTGGCAAGAGGGCTTCGTCCGTCTCCTGTGGGAACATAGTTTTCTACATCCGGAAGCATAACAGGCAGTTGATCTTCAGGAACAGGCACTGCACCACACTTTTCACAATGAATAATAGGTATGGGGTAACCCCAATATCTTTGACGAGAAATAAGCCAGTCACGGAGTTTGAAGTTCACAGTTCCATGTCCTAAGCCCCTCTCTTCCAAATATTCAATAACTTTTGTTTTAGCCTCACTGCCGGAAAAAGCCATTACCATAGGATCGGAATTTATAAGCTGTCCCTTGTCTGTGTGGAACAAAATATCTTTGAAAAAGTCAATAGTGTTATAATATTCCATTAACAAACCGGCTTTAATGGATGAGTCAAAGGATTTGACAATTTCCAATAACTCCCTACCTTTTTCAAAAGATGTCCACTCGTTAAATTCACCTTTTGTGATTATACCCCATTTAGTTCCCACAACAGGAGCAAAATCTTTTTCGGAAAGAGCACCTTTAATTAAATCAATAACTCTTTCAGCATCCTTTTCTGCAAAATGAATGTAATAATATTTTTCGTCTTTTTTGAAAGATATACCCTTTAATCCATCCTCAATATCACAAGAGATGGGAACTATGGTTTTGCTCATGCCGTCAACTCTTTTGATAACAGGCAAAATATCAATTCCAAACTTGCAAGCAAAGGCAAAGTCTCTCTCGTCGTGAGCGGGAACAGCCATAATGGCACCGGTTCCGTAACCCATCATAACATAATCACTGATCCAAATAGGAATTTTTCGGCCGTCAAGAGGACTTATAGCATAGGCACCGATAAATACACCGGTCTTTTCCTCATCTGTGGACTGACGGTCAATAGCTGACTGTCTTTCAGCCAGTTTTCTGTATTCGGCTACCTCTTCTCTCTTTTCCGGAGAACATAATTTTTCCACCAAAGGATGCTCGGGAGCAAGAACCATAAAAGAAACACCCCAAAGGGTATCGGGACGGGTGGTATAAATGACTATATCTTCACCGGATTCACTCTTAAAGGTGACCTCCGCACCTTCACTTTTACCAATCCAATTCTTTTGCATAAGTTTAATGGAATCGGGCCAGTTAATTGTGTCAAGGTCGTCTATTAATCTTTCCGCATATTCTGTTATTTTGAAGAACCATTGAGGAAGCTGTTTTTTCTCAATGGGAGTGTCACAACGCCAACATAAACCATCTACAACTTCTTCATTAGCAAGAACAGTCTTACATTTAGGGCACCAGTTGGCAGGAGAAAAATCTTGATAAGCAAGCCCTCTCTTAAACAATAATTCAAAAATCCACTGAGTCCATTTATAGTATTCCGGAGAGGAAGAGTTAATTTCTCTTGACCAGTCATAACCGATTCCTATGGTATCCATTTGTCTTTTGTAAGTGTTGATATATGTGGGAACGGTTTTTTTTGGGTGAGACTTTTTATTAATAGCTTCATTTTCTGCAGGAAGACCAAAGGCGTCCCAACCCATAGGGTGAAGAACATTAAAACCTTTCATTCTCTTGTATCTGCAAATAACATCTGTGGGAATGTAATTTCGGCAGTGTCCTACAGATAACCCGGCACCGGAGGGATATGGGAAAAAGTCCAAACCGTAAAACTTGGGTTTGTCTTTGTCATCTGTGGTTTTAAAAAGCTCTGCATCCTTCCAACGTTTCTGCTGTTTCTTCTCTATTTCACGAAAATCATAAGGTTTCTCTTTCATTATAATCAAAACACCTCTGTTTATAAAATCTATACTAAATTTTCAATTTTATTATTTGCTTTTATAAATTCATTTATTAAATCTTCTATTTTTATTGTTTTTATTCCTAAACATTTATCACTTGGCAATTCTTCTTTAGTATTAAACCACCTAATTTGTCTTAATGCTCTATCTTGAAATATCGGAGCAGAAAAAATAGCAAAAGTATTCTTTTTATATCTTTTATCAATTTCTATTAAATGATCTTGAATTGAGGCAGCTTCATGCTCTGTTTAATTTGCTGCTCCGGTCATTAATGTTACCTCTAATAACGAGTAATATTTATTATTATAAAACTCAATATCTCCTCCGCCACCTTTTGCGGTAAAAGTTGGAATGCCTTCATCATCAGATGAATAATTTGGTATTACTGTTATATTTTTAAAATATTTAACCAATGCTATGGACGCTAAAAACTCTAACCTAACCGGTGCATCTAAATACTTCAACAATTCATCATTTGTTGTATTTCTTTTACTATATGTATTTTTTAATTCTTCTTTTAATTTTTTATCTGTATATATTTGAGCTAAATCAAACAAGATTTTTTGTTTTGCTGAAGTAGTATCTGTAAATGAAGTTTTAACTTCTAATAAATTATTGTCCCTTTCACTTATATACTTATAGTATTCATATTTATCTGTTATATTACAACAATCACCATATTTATCTAGAATATAATTAATTTTATCTTTTTTCAAAGTATTTATATCAAGAAAACAACCATTCCCTCTTAAGGAAATAACACCGGTAATTCTCATTTTTCTGATATATTCATCAACTGTCTCATTGGTAATCTTATCTTTTTTTATATATGTTTTTAAACTATTAATATCGTTATTATTATCATCTAAAAATAAATTTAAACATTTTTCATATATTATATCTTCGCTACACTTGAAACCATATTTTTTCCTAAATTTTAAGATATAATCACACAACTCTTCTGCATTATTATTATTCCAACATATGAAAAAACTAATTTCTTTTCTATGAATTCCTTTATCTTCACCTTTTTCTTTTAATAATTTAATAACTCTTAAAAGTAATAATAAAGGTATATTTTTAATTGCGTTCATTCTAAAAGGAGTTGACGTCTGAAACTTCACCATAGAATTTAGAAATATGTTTTCTATTATTTGATTATTTATAGGATTAGCATCATAAGCATTTATCAGTTCCTTTCCAATTTCACTAATTTCTATTTTTGAACCTATCTCATAATAACAAAATCCCATCTCTTTTATAAATTTATACCAAGTATCAAATCTTGATGGCCATCCTTTATCAAAACCGGCTTCTTTATGTTTTTGCGGTGAAGATTTTAATATATCTTTTGCTTGCTTCTTTGTAAATGTATTTTTAGAATCAAATATTTTCTTTAATTCAGCATTACGGGAAATTACAGTCGGTTTATATAGTTTAGAACAAATAATATCTATACAAATTTGTTCAATAATATCATTTGATAATACTTTATTTTCATACTTACTCAATATCTTAAGAAAATCACCTATTCTGTTTGGATTTCTTAAGGTAGTATTAAATGATAAAGGTTTCTTCTTAATAATTGGCATTTGTTATATAAACCTCATTTGAATTAACTTTAATAGAGTTATCATTAAAACTAATATAATTGCTTTCAATATTATATACTTTATATTTTTTTGACCACTCCAAAAGAATATTATTAGTTTTTCCTTTATGATTTAATAAATTAGTTATACCAAAAATAACCTTTTCCTTATTTAAACAATCTAATATATCATATAATTCTTTCTCTTTTTCTTCATTCCATAATTTATTATATTCAGATTGAGAGATTAAATAAGGTGGATCAAAATAAATAAAATCATTAGAATTAATTTTTTTATTTATTAAGAAATCCTTATAGTCATAGTTTTCAAACTCTATAGTCTTACTACTTAGAAAATTAAGATAATTATCAATTGCTTTTAGGACATTACTGTTAAAATCTACATTGCCAACAGGTAAATTAAACATTCCGTTAGAATTGAATCGAATCATATGATTAAAGCCATATATTAGAAGTAAATATAATAAATACATATTAGATTGAAATTTATTAAAATCTTCTCTCATATTTAAATATGCTTTTTTATTATATTTTGCATAATATGTTTTAACATATTGTTTTTTTAATTCTTCGGGAACAGTAATTCCTAAAACAGAACAACTTAATCCATATTTATAGATAATATTATATATATCATTTATGAATTTATCTTTATTTTGTGATTTTTCTTTAAAAAACAAATGTAGTTTTATAACATATTCATCTATATCATTAACAATATATTTTTTTGCATTAACATTTAAAAAGCTACTGCCTCCACCACAAAAGGGCTCATAATAAACATCTATATTTTTTGGAAACAGTTCAATTAATTGTGGCATTAGTTTATATTTATCTCCTACATAAAAGAAAGGAGAACGAATAAATTCCATTTTTATTTTACCTTAGTTATAAATATTAGCTCTTTATGATCAGAGAAATCAGTTTTCCCTGTATTAAAAAATTTATAATCTTTTTCAAAAACCTTAGTTTCACCCTTGTGATTTAAAATTAAGTTTATACTATTCATTGAAATCTTATTTTTAGACGAAGAAGATTTGGGATTATATGTATTATTATAAGAAACCACTATATATTTGCATTTTAAAGAGTTTATTAAATCCCAAAAAGCACTTGTTGCACTATTTCGACAATAGTCACTCATATTTTCTTCTTTTGGTTTCAATGCTTCTCCGTAAAGATTTGGTTCATTCCCCTTAGTCAACACTTCAAGAACATGATAAAATCTACTATACTGTCTTGAATTGTAAGGAGGATCAATATACACTATATCACATTCTATTTTTCTTGCCAGTTTATTGGCGTCTTCTCTATATATCTCAATTGTTTTATCTTTTGTGCTATATGGTTTTATGAAAGAAAAAACAAATTGATCGTTAATAGGTTTGTTTTTTATATAAGCATCATAATGCCCAACTGTATTAGCTATTTTATCAGCAGAATACAACAAACTTGTTAATAATATACTATATTCTTTATAGTTAAATAAGTGTTTATTCTTTTCAATCTCTTTTCTAATATGACCGATTATCTTTGCATCATTATAGGAAAAATACCTGTTACCATAACTTAAAGATATAAAATTATCTTGAATATTATGTGAATTTAAAATATCATATACAAATTCTTCCAATATTCTTAAATTATAATCTTCATTTAAGAAAAAAGCATTATAAATTATATTATTTGAATATAACAAATCATTTATAATAAATCTATTAAACCTATTTAATTCCTTTGCCGTAACTACACCTGTTCCGGCAAATATATCACAAAAAGATTCTCCGGAACAATTCTCAGAAATTAACTCATCAATCCAATCGACTAACTTATATTTGCAACCTGTATAACGTCTATTATGAATTTCTAAATACATCAACCATTAACCTAAAATTACTTCTCATTTAAACATATTCATTCAACACTGATATTATAAAGTCGAGCTTCAATTACATAATAAGTTCAAGATAAAAATAATACTTGTTTTAAAAGTAAACACACTCCAATATTATTTTATCACAAATAGAGGTAAAAATTCAAATTAAAAGGGTTAATAAGATTATGAGAAAGGGCGAAATTTCTATTAGTTGAAAAAAATATGGATTTGTAGTATAATATAATGGGTAAAAAAGTATTTAAAATTGGAGATA